>JAZSLM010000080.1:0-15937 GCA_045535375.1 Eubacteriales bacterium | reverse complement strand
AAATTTTGTCTTCCTAAGACCGCTTGGCCTCCGACTTCGCAAGACGATTTTGTTTAAGGAGAAAATGATATGATTAAAAAAGTTTTTTCATTTGTTCTTTGTGCTTTAATGTTGTTTGGATGTTTCGGATGTTCCCCTGCGACGGAACCTTTAGAAACGTCCTCGACAGAAACACACGAAACTCAGCAATCTGTACCTCCCGAAACAACGGCGGCGGATACAGTTAATGCATCAACAGAAGATACCGCGGAGGAAACAGAAGTGCCCGAGGATAAGAAAGAGGGAAGTGTGCTGGTATTCAGTTCGAATACTGCTCCCGCATCGCTTCCGAATAGTAATGCCAAAATTGTTGGTGAGTTTTTAGCCGATTTTGAAAACACTGATAACTATTTTCAGGGTGAAGAAAAAGGTGGAGAACTCAATTGCGTAAAAAACAGTGACGGAACTCTAAAGCTTTTTGGTAATCAGTATTGCTCAAAAGCGTTGATAGAAGCCGGTTCGTCCGGAAGCAATGGATTGAATCTCTATGCGAAACCGGGTCAGAACCTTTCCATGCGCTCACATTTCCACATCAAGACCCGACCCGATATGAGAAATTACAGCGGAATTATGCTTTACGTTGATACCACAAGGATCAATTGGCCGAACACAGCGTATATTTCCGACCCCAACGACACCAAAAAGCATACCGCAGTAAGCATTAATATCATTCTTTCAAAATCGTCCGATAATTCGCTGACTTCCGAGAATTATCTCGATGACGTGCAGAGCTTTTTCTCTTACTATAACAAGACCGTAAGAACGATCGAGGCTTATTATTACGATTCTGCCAACGGTGAATGGGTAAAGACCTCGAATGCTTTTGCCTCGAAGCACGTTATCCTGGTACCCGATGAGTTCACGGGATACGTTTACGTTCCTTTCGATGCCTATTATCATAACAATAATACATCTACACCCATGACTGAATATATGGCGAACGGGTATGCTTATCCCGCACGACTTGGTATTTATACCGGCGGTTATGACAACGACGAGCCGAATACCGTGTACGTAACGGTTGACGATATAGCTTTGGTGCGCGCGGAAGATGACGAGCCTTGGAAGAATTACGCAGAAGAAGAGAAGGAGGACGTCGTTCGCGTTGAAGGCAACGGAGCGACTGCGAACGTAACTTTTGTGCTCAATAACAAGAAGGGCGATAAGGTCAGCTATGAATATTCGGTAGGAAAGAATATCTATAAATCTGATATTCCGAAGACTCCGAATGAGGGTGACAACGTATTTAACTGCTGGACGAGCGACGAGCGCGGTCTTGTTCCTTGCAACCCGCAGGGATATACCGTGACGGGTGACGTAACTTTCTACGGCTATTGGTTTGACAATACCGCGTCTTACGCAACATCGGCAACGGATATTGAAAACCGTGACGGCGGAGTTTACAATCTGCCGAAGGATAAAGTTATCTTCTACGGTGCTTCGAATTTCACAAGATGGACGACACTTGAAAAGGATATGGCACCCGAGCTGGATGCTCTCAACCACGGCATCGGAGGCGCAACTGATGCAGATCTTCTCAAACACCTCGATAGACTTGTTCTGCGATATGAACCGAAAGCGGTAGTGATCCAATGCAGTAACAATGACGTTCATAAATACACCGATGCACAGTGCAAGCAGACGAAGGAAGAGCTTTATTCCCGCATCCGCGAGGCACTTCCGAATACTGTGATTATTTTTGTATCGCACATGCCTCTGCCTTCGAGAACGCAGTATTGGCAGACAACGACAAGACTTCAGGATCTTAACGTGTGGGTCAAGGAATTCTGCGATGCACGCGAAAAGTGTGAGTATCTTGACGTTTACGATGATATACTTGAAATTGCAAACGTATATCTTTCGGGAAATACGAGTGCTTATTTCGACGATACATCGCATTTTAACGCCGCGGGCCAGAAGAAGTTCTGCGAGGCTCTGAAACCCGAAATAATCAAAATTCTTTCATAAAAAATACCGGTGTGCCGATTTGGGCACAGTGTTATTTTTTATATGAATTATTTAAGCATACCTGCGAGGGTGGTCTCTGCCGCTGCGAGAGCGTCTGCGATGAGAGATGCGTCGCGTCCGCCTGCCATAGCGTTATCGGGACGTCCACCGCCCTTACCGCCGGTTACTGCTGCAACTGCGGAAACGATCTTGCCTGCGTGTGCGCCTGCCTTGACTGCATCTGCACCGCAAACGGTGATGAAGTTGAGCTTGCCCTCGGTGTTGACAGCCAGAACTGCAACAACGTCTGCGCGGCTTGCCTTGATCTCGTCTGCAAGAGAACGTGCAACCTCGATAGCCATGCCGTCGAAACGAGCGGTGCAGAGGTTAACGCTTCCGACAGCCTTCGCGCCCGAAAGGAGCGAGTCAATCTTGGTAGCTGCGAGCTTCTGGTTGAGAGACTCGATCTCGCGCTTTGCTGCTGCAAGCTCTGCTACGGTAGCAGATGCCTTCTTTGCAACATCTGCGGGGTTGGGAGCCTTGAGCTCGCGCGCGGTCTCGTGAATGAGAGCATCCTTCTGTGCCATAAGCTCAATAACGCCAAGTCCGGTTACAGCCTCGATACGTCTTACACCTGCGGCAACAGAGGTTTCGGATGTGATCTTGAAAAGACCGATCTCACCGGTGTTCGAGCAGTGAGTACCGCCGCAAAGCTCGGTGGAGAAGTCGCCCATCTTGACCATACGGACGGTCTTGCCGTACTTTTCGCCGAAGAGTGCCATTGCACCCTCCTTCTTTGCGGTCTCAATGTCGGTTTCCTTGGTAACGATCTCGGAAGCGGCAAGGATATGAGCGTTTACGAGATGCTCAACCTTTGCGAGCTCCTCACCGGTGAGTGCCTGGAAGTGGCTGAAGTCGAAGCGGCAAACTCTGTCGCTGACATAAGAGCCTGCCTGCTCAACGTGCTCACCGAGAACGGTGCGGAGAGCTGCCTGGAGAAGGTGAGCCGCGGAGTGGTTACGCTTGATTGCGGAGCGGAGAACGTCCATTACCGATGCCTTGACGGTATCGCCTACGCTGAATACACCGTTTGCAACGATGCAGAGGTGGAGATAGATGCCGTCAGCCTTCTTTGTATCGAGAACGGTAATCATCTTGCCGTCAGCGTAGATACCACCCTTGTCACCGATCTGTCCGCCTCCTTCGCCGTAGAAGGGAGTGCGGTCGAGGATGATGGTGCATTCGCCCTCGCTTACGCTCTCGACGAGCTCGCCGTCAACCATAATAGCGAGAATCTTTGCTTCGGATTTATACTCTGCGTAACCTGTAAATTCGGTTGTGGGGATATTTTCGAGAAGTGACTTCGAGGAAGAATCCCAACCGCCGATATTGGCGCGTGCTTCACGTGCGCGCTTTTTCTGCTCTGCCATAAGAGCCTGGAATCTGTCCTCATCAATAGCGAGTCCGCTTTCCTCTGCGATCTCACGGGTGAGGTCGATGGGGAATCCGAATGTATCATAAAGCTTGAATACGTCGTCGCCCGAGATGGTGTTGGAGTTCTGCTCCTTTGCGGTGCTGATAAGAGCGGAGAGGATCGAAAGACCTGCGTCGATGGTAGCGTCGAAGCGCTCTTCCTCAATGGAGAGAACCTTCTTGATGTAGTCGGCTCTTGCGGAAAGCTCGGGGTAAGCACCGCAGCTTTCGCCGATAGCAACTTCAACGACGTCAACGAGGAAGGGATGATCGATTCCGAGGAGCTTGCCGTGGCGGCAAGCGCGGCGGATGATTCTGCGGAGAACGTAGCCGCGTCCCTCGTTCGAGGGAATAACGGTGTCGGAGATCATAAACATCGCGCTGCGGACGTGGTCGGTGATAACTCGGATAGAGATGTCGTTGTTCTTGTCATCGCCGTATTTCTTGCCCGAGATCTCGCAGACCTTGCCGATGACCTTCTGAATGGTGTCGACCTCGAACATATTGTCAACGCCCTGCATTACGCAAGCGAGACGCTCAAGACCCATACCGGTGTCGATGTTTTTCTGTGCAAGCTCAGTGTAGTTGCCCTGACCGTCATTGTTGAACTGGGAGAATACGTTGTTCCAGATCTCCATGAAGCGGTCGCAGTCGCAGCCGGGCTTACAGTCAGGAGAGCCGCAGCCGTACTTGATTCCGCGGTCGAAGTAGATCTCGGAGCAAGGACCGCAGGGACCCGAGCCGTGCTCCCAGAAGTTATCAGCCTTGCCAAGGCGAACGATGCGCTCTTCGGGAACGCCGATCTTGTCGTGCCAGATGTGGAAGGCTTCGTCGTCCTGCTCGTAGATCGAGGGCCAGAGAAGCTCTGCGGGAATCTCGAGAGTTACGGTGAGAAACTCCCAAGCCCACTCGATAGCCTGCTCCTTGAAGTAGTCGCCGAAGGAGAAGTTGCCGAGCATTTCAAAGAACGTACCGTGGCGTGCGGTGTGACCGACGCGCTCGAGGTCGGGGGTACGGATGCACTTCTGGCAGGTGGTGACACGGTTGCGGGGAGGCTCTTCCTCTCCCGTGAAGAATTTCTTCATGGGTGCCATACCAGAGTTGATAAGCAGGAGCGATTTGTCGTTATGGGGAATAAGGGGATAGGACGGCAGACGGAGATGGCCTTTTGATTCAAAGAAAGCAAGATACTTCTCACGAATGTCGTTAAGGGATGTCCATTGCATGACTATATATCCTTTCGATAAATAAATTACAACATAGATAAATTATTATATCACGAATTATGAAAAAAGTCAATAAAAAGCTGTAAAAAAGCGCAAAAAACGCACCCAAACGGTGCGTTTTTGTTATTTTTTATCTTTTGCGTTTGATCTTTTCGATGATCTCGTCGGTGTCGCAGCTGGTGGTGTCCGCGGGGATACGAATGCGTGCTCCGTCTTCGGGAGTGATGATGAGATAGTGCGCAGCCTTTTTACCTTCGGGTGCTTCGATCATTACTTCTTCGATCGCCGTGGGTGTGCCGAGGGGAAGGGTATAGCTTTTTTCCTTGATCTGTGGAGCACCTTCCGAGTTTGCGCAGAAATCGAGCTCCGTTACCTTCAGCGTGAAATTCTCGCGGCCGAAATCGAATTCGGAAATGCAGTAGACGCTTGAGCGTAGCTTGCGGTCTTTGCCGAGCTTGACGTAACCGCGCTCGGCGTCAAAGATCTTGAGCTTGTAGTTCGATTTCGGTTCGAGCGCGTTTTTCTCGATGAATTCGCGCACGTGAGCATCGTAGCCGTCGTCCTTGACCTTTTTGTTGGTCAGGATTATGTATGCGAGGATACTGCTTCCGCCGATGTAAAGACCTATTCCCGCATACCACCAGTAATAGGTCAGCCATCCGACTACGCAAACGATGATTCCAACTACTCCACCCGCGAAAAGCACACTCTCAAGCTTATCGCGGTTTTTCTGCGTGAAATATCTCGTTGCGGGGTTGATATTAGTTTTTGCCATGGTTTTACTCCTTAAATGTTTTGCTTTATTATAGCACAATAATGGTAAGATTTAGTTTTTTGGGATAAACGGTGCGTTTCCCGGGATAATCGATCGATCTGCTTAAATTATACCAAATTTTGAGGGAAAGTCAATAACCGCGTAGTTGAGCTCATCTAACGCTGAAGTTGTATTTTGAACTTTCACTATATAAGTGTCACAAAAAGCGAAAAGGTTTGGTTTAAAAATGAAATTTCGTAATATTTTTTTATTTTGCGGAATAAATTTTAATATCAGACAAGCAGTGAGGGTGAAAAAATGAGCAATATACCCGAATTTATAAGATTTGCTCTGCCCGAACGGGTACGGCGGGATATCGAAGAAGCCGCCGCAAAGCAAAAGAGAGTTGAGGAGATCAGGCTCCATTGCGGACGGCGTGTGACGCTGACTTCGTCGGGCAAAAATATTCCCACATCTGCCGTGCTGACAAGGCAGGAGATAGACCGCACTCTGACGCGGCTTTGCGAAGGGTCGGTCTACGCCTTCCGTGATACGATCGCAGAGGGGTATATCGGATTGCGTGGGGGAGTTCGTGTCGGAGTATGCGGACGGGCGGCGCTTTCGGGAGGTAAGATCTGCGGAGTTTACGATATCGATACGCTCGTCCTTCGAATTCCGCATCCGTCGCCGTCCTTGGGTGCAGAGATAGCAGAGCTTATCCGAAAAAGCAGATTCACTGGCGGTGTGCTGATATATTCGCCTCCCGGAATAGGCAAGACCACTCTTTTGCGTTCGTTGGCTAAAATGATGTCATCAGGAGAGCACGCGGTGCGGGTGAGCGTTATAGATACGCGGGGCGAGCTTGGCTATTCGCTCGGAGAGCCCGGACTTTGCCTTGATATTCTTTCGGGGTATCCGAAGCATATAGGGATCTCAATTGCATCCCGCACGCTCTCTCCGCAACTCATTATCTGTGACGAGATCGGTAGCCGTGCCGAAGCAGAGGCTATATGCGAGGCACAAGGATGCGGCGTACCGTTGATCGCCACGGCGCATGCATCGAGCGTGCGCGAACTTCTCGGCAGAAGCGGTATGGGAATCCTTCACAGATCGGGGTGCTTTTCGGCTTACGTCGGGATATCGAGAAGTGGAGAATTCGGGTTTTCATACGAAATTTGCAAAAGGGAGGATGCCGACGTTGCTTTCTTATGAATTGGTGCTCAAAGGCATTGGTGCGCTTTTGCTTTTCGCTTCGGCGGGAATGTGGACGGCAAAGAACAATCGGCAAGGGAGTGAAAGACTCCGCCGTTTGCGCGGGCAGATCGCGTTTGTAACCTTTGTCCGTGAAAGAATTGAAAGATATCTTTTGCCTATTTCGCAGATAATTGAAGAATGCGATGAAAAGACAGCACAGTCTGTCGTTATTGGCTGTGAAGATACGGAATACTTTGATATTGACGGATTGCGCGCGATACTGCGGACGGGCAGGTACTATTCGGACGGCGGGGCTGAGTTTGACCGATTCCTTTCATCACTCGGCGCGTCATACCGCGAGGACGAGATCGTGGGGTGCGACAGTTGCATCAAGGAGCTTTCAGCTATTTATGAAAAGCTCTCAAAAGAGATCCCGAAAGAAGAAAAAAGCCGCGCGGTGCTTGTTTTTTGTCTTGCGGCGGCGATCGTTATCATATTGTTTTAGGAGGTAAAATTGGATATAACCTTGGTACTTAAGGTGCTCGGACTCGGAATGCTGATCGCTGTGTCGAGTCAGATACTTTCAAAAACGGGCAGGGACGAGCAGGTCATCTGGCTGACGATAGCGGGCATAATTTCGGTGCTTCTGATGCTGATCGGGGAGATCGCGGGACTACTCACCACCCTTCGCTCTTTGTTTGGGATCTGATGCGGTTCGATACATATAAGCTTTGCGGTGCGGCGATACTTTGCGCGGTCGCGGCATTCCTTTTGCGTCATATAAAAAAAGAGTTCGAGGTGCCACTCACGATAGCGGGAAGCTTGCTTTTGATCCTTGCTGCGCTTGGAATAGGAAAGCCTGTCTTTGATTATATTTCGGATCTTATGTCGTCCTCTCCGATAGTCGGTGAGGCGGCGGGGATATTGGTGCGTGTTATCGGAATTGCGGTTATTACCAGGATTTCCGCTGACGTTTGCCGCGAAATGGGAGCAGTAAATATTGCCACATCGCTTGAAACGGTTGCGAAGTTTGAGATAATACTTTTAAGTCTTCCGCTTGTTTCATCTGTGCTTGAGAGTGTGCGCACGCTTTTTTCGGAGGCGGGATTTTGAAAAGGATCGCGGTGTTATTTATTGTATTATCGATTTTTACTCTTCCTATTTCGGCAGAGGAAACTCTGCCCGAGGAATATTTTGATTTTTCAAATTCGATTCCCGAGGACGTTGCGGAGCTGCTTCCCGAAGAATTTTTTTCGGGTAATATATCCGAGCTGTCCGAGTCTCTTTTTGACGTCACTTCACCGAAATATATTTTCGGCGTGATCTTTGATCTTCTCAGCGGTGGACTTGGCGGAGCCTTTTCTCTGTTTGCCATGCTTGTCGGAATGCTTGCGCTTGCTTCACTGCTTTCGTCGTTTACCGAAGATCTGATTTCGGGCGAGCTGAAAGGTGCGGTGAATTACGCAATATCGATCTGCATTGCGGGTGCTGTTGTAGGTTTGCAAGTGGGCAGGATAGGCGCTGTGAGTGATTTTTTCAAAAGATTGGTGGTCCTTATGAATTCGCTGATACCGATTATGGGCGCGCTTTATCTGTCGGGCGGGAACACGATCGGCGCGGCGCTTGCAAGCTCTTCACTGCTCGTGCAGATAAATCTTATCGAGCTTGGCGTGAGTTCGCTTGTAATTCCTGCGGTCTCTGCTTGCCTTGCGTTGACTCTTGCCGATTCGCTCGCTGCGGGTGAGTCGAGGCTTTCGGGATTATCGGGTTCGATAAAGCGCACGCTTGCTTTTATATTTGGACTTTGCTCGACACTTTTGATGGCGACTCTTTCGGCGCAAAATATTCTTGCCTCGGCAAGCGACAGTGCGGGTGCGCGTGCAGTCAAATTCCTTGCGGGTAATATGATCCCCGTGGTTGGCTCGACCGTTGGTGACACATTGCGCACTCTGGCGGCATCGGTGAGATTGATGCGAAGTACTGTCGGGGTGGCGGGGATAGTGGCGTTGGCACTTTTGCTCCTTCCAACGATAATCGAACTCTTTTTGACTCGTTTCGTTTTCAATACAGCCGCGGCTGTGGGCGAATTACTCGGATGCAAAAGCGCGGTCAGGTTATACCGCGAGATCGCCTCGCTTTACGGCTACATAATTGCGGCGGCGGTGCTTTCCTCGCTTCTATGTGTTTTTGCGTTGACTTTATTTGCTATCGGACAAGTTGCAATCGGGGGCGGATGATGACTCTGGGAAGATATTTTTTAGGTGTAGTGACCTTTTCGGTCGCGGTGAATCTGATCGGAATGATATATCCGAACGACAAAAGCGGTGTGCGCCGCGCGCTTGACATCTGCCTCTCGCTATGTGTGCTCTGTGCTGTGATCGCGCCTATCGGAGGAATGATGGCAGAGGCAAAAAAGGATATTTTGCTTGACGATATCCTTTTCGAAATACCCGACGACAACGTGGCGTCGAGCGATGCTTTGATGACCGCACTTGCAAAAGAAAGTGAGAGTGAGATCGAAGAAAAGCTATTCCGTCTTCTTTCTGCGGAATTCGGTGAAGAAAACATCGAAATTGATGTGTCGGTGATTGCGGATGAATCGGGTGTTACGATAGAATGTGTAAAAGTATATCTTTTTGGTTCGGGAATTTTGATCGATCCCCGTGAAATGTTGTCCGCAGTGGCAAGGTATACCGATGCGGAATGCAAAATAATTGAAGGGAGAAGAGAATGATCAAAGAAAAGACCAGATACAGTACCTTGTTTGCCGTCATAGGTGCGGCTTTGGGGCTTTTGCTCCTTTTGTGGGGGAGCTTCGGATTTGGAGAAAAAGAGGAAAAAGAGATATCAAGCGCCGATGAGATCGAAGTCTATTCCACGTATCTCGAAGAGCAAGCCGTGCGGCTATGCGAAAGTGTGCGCGGTGTTTCGAACGTAACCGTTGCTCTCACGCTCGAGGGATCGTTTGAGCAGATCTACGCCGCCGACAAAAGTTCAACCGCCGTCGGGAATACGCTCGAGTACGTCAAACTCGGCAACGGTTCTTCGGCACAGCTTTGCGCCGTGAGTGTAATGGCGCCTAAAGTTTCGGGTATCGGGGTCACCTGCCGCGGTGGCAGTAACGAATCTGTGCGCGCAGAGCTGACCGCGTTGCTCTCGGCGGCTTTCGGTGTGGGAACGAATAAAATTTATATCACCGAGGCGGAATAATTTACTCATTTGAGCCATAAGATGTATTGCACACAAAAACATATTCACGGAGGAAAGACTATGAACAAGGAAGAATTTGCAGAGAAGATGAAGGATTTCATGGCGCGGCTCGGAAAGCGCAATCTCATTATCATCACAAGCGTTTTGGCAGTGGCAATTATCGCGGCGGCAAGCTGGGCTCTTTTCCCCGCATCAACGGGTGACGATCTCCCCTCGGGCGCAACCGACGGCGAAGATACCCTCGCAGCCGATGCACTCAATGAGAGCGACAGCTATTTCGCGGCATCTCAGCTCAGCCGTCAGAGAGCTCGTGACGAGGCGATGGAAGTGCTCCAGAGCGTCATAGAGGACGAAAACTCGAACGAGGAAGCAAAGGCTACCGCTCTTGCCGATATCTCCAAGATGGCGGAGGATATGGAGGCTGAGGCGAACGTTGAAACTCTCGTAATGTCCAAGGGCTTTGCGCAGTGCGTTGCCGTCATTTCTGAAAACGGCATCAGCGTTGTCGTTGACGTACCCGACACGGCTTTGACCCCCGCGCAGATCGCACAGATCAACACCATCGTCTATGAGCAGACCGGCATCACTCCCGACAAGACCGTAATCATCGAAAAGTGACAGATAGAAAATATTTCGCGGCGTCGAATACTGAGTTGGGGTTCGTATCCTATTTTGCCGAAAATTTCAGGAAACGGGCGGACAGATCTTACATAATCAAGGGCGGCCCCGGTACGGGAAAATCAAGACTTATGCGTGAGATGGGCACGGCTTGGGAAAACGCAGGAGGTGATGTGGAATATTATTATTGCTCCTCGGATCCCACGTCGCTTGACGGTCTGTTTGTGATCGTAAACGGCGAAAAGATTGCCGTTATGGACGGCACTGCACCGCATTCGGAGGATATCGTCAACGCCGGTGTGGTCGACAATATCATTGATCTGGGAAGATTCTGGGACGCCAAAATCTTGCGGCAAAGTAGACGAGAAATAGAGGCTTTCGGCGCAGAAAAAAAGCGCGCCTATACGGCGGCTTATCGTGCTCTTGCTTCATACGGTGCGGCTGTGCGGGCGGCAGATGCGCTCGCGGAGAGCTGTATCGACAAGGCGGCGATCGAAGATGAAGCGGCGAAGATTGCGGTTAATCTGAAAAAGGAGAAGATGCTCCCTTCGCCGATCTCGGCTGTCGGAATGCGCGGGTACGTTTCCTTTGACAGCTTCCGCGAGTCTGCGGGGCTCACGCTTTGTATTTCGGATTGCCGTGGATACGGATTATCCTATCTTTATTTTGATGCTCTCGTCCGTGCGGTAGGCTCATGCCGTGTTGCACCGCATCCGATTCTTACGGGAAGATATTCGGGACTTCTTTCGGGCAGTGTGGCTGTCGTCGAAGCGAGTCTTACTGACCGCGGGGAGAAAGTCATCGACGTTTCCGATTTTGTTGACCGTTCGCTGTATGTGCCGATAAAGGAACGTGTTGAAAGGCTCCGCCTTGCGGCAGATACTATGCTCGGGGAGGCAATGGATTCTTTCAAAGAAGCAGGCGCGGCGCATATGAAGATCGAGGAGATCTTTGCCACAGCAATGGATTTTTCCGAAAAAGAGGCGTATTCCGGCTATCTCTGCTCAAAAATTGCCTCAGGGGACTTGTAAGTTAGGGAAAATTATGATAAAATAATACCGACGTCCACAGGGGCGTCGGTATTATTTATGTAATTGAATTAAAGAGCCTTAACGATAGCTTCGGTGTCGCGGCAGATAACGAGCTCTTCGTCGGTGGGGATTACGTAAACCGCAACCTTGGAGTCGTCTGTCGAGATCTTGACGATGTTGGGCTGACGGAGAGTTACGTCGTTTACTTCCTTGTTGATCTTGATTCCGAAGTATTCCATATCCTCGCAAACGATCTCACGGAGACGGGGGTTGTTCTCACCGAGACCTGCGGTGAATACAACAGCGTCAAGACCGTTCATGATAGCGGTGTAGGAACCGATAAACTTCTTGATCTGGTGCTTGAGCATATCAACTGCGAGCTTGGAGGTCTCGTAGTGAGGATCGGAAGGACCGTTCGCGATAGCACTCTCAAGGTCACGGGAGTCGGAAGAGAATCCCTTGGTGAGACCGATGTAGCCGCACTTCTTGTTCATGTAGGAAGCAACTTCGTCAGCGGTCATATTTTCCTTCTGCATGATGTAGGGAACGATAGCGGGGTCGATGTCGCCGCAGCGTGTTCCCATAAGAACGCCTGCAAGAGGAGTGAAGCCCATGGAGGTATCCATTACCTTGCCGTCCTTGACAGCGGAGATGGAGGAACCGTTACCGATGTGGCAGGTTACGATCTTGGTGCCTTCAGCCTTGCCGCCGAGAAGCTTGATCATCTCGCCTGCAACGTAGCGGTGAGAGGTTCCGTGTGCGCCGTAGCGACGGATACCGTACTTTTCGTACATGTCGTATGCAAGACCGTACATATAAGCCTCGGGAGCCATTGTCTGATGGAAAGCGGTGTCAAATACGAGGACCTGGGGAACGTTCTCCATAACAGCGAGACAACCCTGGATACCCTGAATGTGCGCGCCGGTGTGAAGAGGTGCGTAGTCATAGCAGAGCTTGAGCTTCTCGAGAACCTCGTCGGTGAGGAGCATGGACTCGGAGAAGTAGTAGCCGCCGTGGACGATTCTGTGTCCTACAGCCTCGATCTCGGACATATCAGAGATAACTCCGATCTCGGGGTTGGTGAGAGCGTCGATAACGATGCGGACTGCATCGGTATGAGTGGGGATGGGGAGCTTGTTTTCGGTACGGGTACCTTTAACGAGGTTTTTGTGGTCGAGAACGCCGATTTCCTCGCCGATGCGCTCGCAGATACCTTTTGCCTTTACAGAGTAATCAGCGGTGTCAAAAAGCTGATACTTGAGCGAGCTGGAGCCTGCGTTTACAACGAGCAATTTCATTTTGAATTTTCCTCCGTAAAATAGAAATATAATACTAACTTATATATTATACTACAACTTTTACCTAATTTCAAGTCCAAACGGCAAATTTAGTATAAAAATAGGGAGATTAACCCATAAAAATGAAAAACGTCGGAATAATTTGCGAATACAATCCGCTTCACGGCGGGCATAAATACATGATATCGCGTCTGCGCGAGATGGGTGCGGAGAGGATCGTTTGCCTTATGAGCGGAAACGCCGTTCAGCGCGGCGATCTTGCGGTAATGCCGAAATATCTTCGTGCGTCGTCTGCCTTATCGGCGGGTGCGGATGCCGTTTTTGAATTACCGTTTCCCTATTCTGCGGGAAGCGCGGAGTTCTTTGCATCTGCGGGAGTTGATATTCTCGCGCGCCTCGGCATTGATACGATAGCGTTTGGCTCCGAATCGGGCGATGTTGACGTGCTTCGTGAGCTCGCGCTCAAAGCCGAAGATTATAAGCCTTCCGACAATAAAAGCATCGGAACGGCGGCGGATTATTTTGCCGCGCTCGGTGATCTCAAATCAAACGATATTCTCGGTATTGAGTATCTTAAAGCAGGCAAGAAGTTTGCGCCCGATATGAACTTTGTTACTATCAAACGAGAGGGCGCGGGGTATCACGAGGATGCCGAAGACGGTGCGTTTCCGTCCGCGACGGAGATCAGACGCGCAATAATCAGCGGAAATATTGATAATTACAGTGGCGATCAGCTTCCCGAAGAATCAAAGCATTCCATCCGCGAAGCTGTGGAAAACGGCGAGATCGCGTTGATGAAGAATATTGAAAGCACCGTGCTTTTCTTCTGGCGCACGGCGGATATTGCGAAGATCTGTGAATGCGCCGAGTGCAGCGGAGGAGTTGCCGAAAGGCTTTCCTCCTCAGCAAGAGAAGCGGGAAGTTTTGAGGAAATGATGTCTTTGGCGGCGACGAAGAGATATACCGATTCTCGCCTGCGCCGTGCTGCGCTTTTCGGTATGATGGGAGTCGCTCTTGACGATCTCAAAAGACGCGCGCCATATGTAAATCTTCTTGCCGCGAACCGAACGGGGCTTGATCTGATCTCGGACGTCAGGGATATTGCGGTAGTTTCAAAGCCCTCGCGTATCCCCGAAGGGGAGGAAAGCGCAAGGCAATTTGCTCTCACTTCTGCGATCGATTCGCTTTATACTCTTGCAATGAAAAAAAGGCGATCTGCGGGGTATTTTGTCAGACAAAGTCCGCAAATAGTCAAAAATGATAAAAATTTTTGAGCAAAAGGTTAATCTTGCAAAGAAAATTCAAAATAAGATTGACTTTAGAGCCAAAATGTGATACAATATAATATATTATGCCGACTTTTCGGCAAATACTCAATTTGGAGGTAACAGATGGCAAACGAAGAAAAATTTGCCCCCGTCGAGGGTAAGTATCTTAGCTATATGGACCAGCCCCTCGTCCGCGAAGGTCACACGATCTGCTACGGTGACAAGAGCGAAAAGTGCTTCCTGATCCTTGAGATAATGTCTTATAAGAAAGAGCAGGGTCACGATCTTCCCGATAAGATCTTGATCCAGGTAGTTGATTCCAAGGACCCCGGCAAGATCATCAAGCAGGGCGAAAAGGACGGACTTCACAACGCTCTTACAATGGGTATGATCTGGCTCGAGAGAGCAAACAGAGCGTAAAATGAAAGAGCACAAAAAAGACGACCGCATCCTGCGGCTCTTGATATGCCTTCTGGTAACGGCTCTCGTATTCCCGATGCTCGGCTGTGACTATGTGTACGGTCTTCTGCCGGAGCAAAGTTCACCCGAGACCTCGGGTGATGATATCTCTCCCGATGAGACCACAGGCGGGCAGACAGCTGAAACCACTACTTCCGACGAAACGCTCGATCCGAGCGTGACAGAGGATACCGTTCCCGATGAAACGACCTCTCCTCCCGAAACCAACGAGCAGGGGGATATCGTCACATACATCGATCCGCTGACGGGTCTGCGCGTGACCGAGGACGTTTCGAAGGTTCGTCCCATTTCGCTTATTTACGATAACATAAGCGTTGCGGCGCCTCAAAGCGGGATCTCGAAGATGGATATTCTGATCGAAATGATGGTCGAGGGCGGCATTTCGCGCCTTATCGGGATCACGAACGACTATCTCGGCAAGGACGGCAAGGGTACTCTTGATATTTACGGTCCCATCCGTTCGACACGCCCATATATGGTCAGCATCTCGCAGGCGTTCGGCTCATTGATGGTCGGCGCGGGCGGAAGTCCTCAAGGCTATGAAAAGATCGCGGCACTCGGCCTCGATTATGTTGACGGCGTGAATGACCGCTATGCGCTCCAGGGCTTTTACAGAGACGTTGAAAGAAATAAGAACGACGGCTACGAGCATTCTATGATGATCTCGGGCAAGGGAATTGCCAAGCTTGCGGATTTCAATTCTTTCTCGCTCACGGGAACCGGAAAGGAAGCCTTCAACTTTATCGAAGAGGGCAAGTCGATGTATCTTTCGGGCGGTGCGGCAAAGCACGTGATCCTGAAATATTCTCCCTATCAGCAGGTTCAGCTTGTCTACAGCGCGTCTTCGGGCACGTATTACCGTTATCAGCACGGTGACGTTCCGCATCTTGACGCAGAAAACGGCGAACAGCTTAATTTCAAAAACGTACTTATCCTTTTTGCGGACACAAGAAATATCGAGGGCGACACCGAGGGCAGACTTAATATTACTGTCACGGGCCGCGGCGAAGGCTACTATCTTTCGGACGGCAGATACGTTCCGATCCAGTGGAGCCGCGCGGGTGATAATGCAGAACTCGTTATTTCGGGTATGGGCGGAGAGAAGATCACCGTCAACCGCGGAAACACCTTTATCTCTGTTGTAAATTCCTCGCTGAAGGGCACGCCTTCGGTTGAGCTGAATTTCAAGGTCAGCAACTGACACTTATAAAAACAATTATTTCCCGAACCGGCAATTCGGTTCGGGACCGCAATGGGATGTCGCCAAGCGGTAAGGCACGGGACTTTGACTCCCGCACCCGTGGGTTCGAATCCCGCCATCCCAGCCATAAGAAAGGCGCCCGGAGGGGCGCTTTTCTTATGGCTGGGATGACAGGTAAGCAGAGACCGCTGCTCTTCG
>JAZSLM010000072.1:0-17189 GCA_045535375.1 Eubacteriales bacterium | reverse complement strand
ACAGCGTCGATAGCGGCTTTGCGGTAGGTATCCTGATCCATACCGGTGGTATCAACGCCCATAGCTTCAGCGATAGCCTTGAACTTATCGCCGGTGCAATCTGCATTGTATTCCATAACGATGGGGAGCATCATAGCGCATGCAACGCCGTGAGGGGTGTCATAGACTGCGCCGAGAGTGTGCGCTACCGAGTGAGCGATTCCGAGACCTACGTTCGAGAATGCCATACCGGTCACGAACTGACCGAGAGCCATGCCCTCGCGGCCTTCAGGATCGTTGTTGACCGCACCGCGCAGGCTCTTAGCGATAAGGCGGATAGCCTCGAGGTTGAGGCAGTCGGGAAGATCCCATGCAGCCTTTGTAGTGTAACCCTCGATAGCGTGGGTGAGCGCATCCATACCGGTTGCGGCGGTGAGACCCTTGGGCATCGTGGACATCATATCGGGGTCAACGACTGCGATATCGGGAATGTCGTTTACGTCAACGCAAACAAACTTTCTCTTGCGCTCAACGTCGGTGATAACGTAGTTGATGGTAGCCTCAGCCGCCGTACCTGCGGTGGTGGGAACTGCGATGGTATAAACTGTGCGATTCTTGGTGGGAGCAACGCCCTCGAGAGAACGAACATCAGCAAATTCGGGGTTGTTGATGATGATACCGATAGCCTTTGCGGTATCCATGGAGGATCCGCCACCGATGGCGATCATATAGTCAGCGCCCGAAGCCTTATAGGCTGCAACGCCGTTCTTTACGTTTTCAATGGTGGGATTGGGCTTGATATCGGAATAGATCTCGTAAGCCATTCCTTCCTTATCGAGGATATCGGTGACTTTCTTCGTTACACCGAACTTAACGAGATCGGGGTCGGAAGCGACGAAAGCCTTCTTGAAGCCTTTAGCGGCAACGATAGCGGGGATCTCGAGGATCGCGCCCTTGCCGTGATATGATATTGCGTTGGATACAAAACGATTTGCCATTTGAATTACCTCCGTAATTTAAATCTTTATGTAGGATAAACCTATCGAATTAATTATACATTATTGAATGTCAAATTTCAATAAGCAAATCGAATTTTTTTGAGATTTTTCAGTGTTTTTATAACAAGAATATAGATTTTTTCCCGGTTATATGCTATAATTAATTAAATGATCATTAAGTATGGCTCTTGGAGGATAGATCAAAATGGTTAAATTCAGATACGCGACCGAAGCAGATGCCTCGCTTATTCTCAAATTTATCAAAGGCATAGCGGAATATGAAAATATGCTCGACGAGGTCGTCAATACCGAGGAAATGATCAAGGAGGTCGTTTTCGGCAAGGGACACGCGGAGGTCATATTCGCACTTGAAGGAGAAAAAGAGGTCGGATTCGCACTCTTCTTCCACAATTATTCCACCTTCGTCGGTCGCGCGGGAATCCATCTCGAAGACCTCTTTGTATGGCCCGAATACCGCGGCAAAGGCTACGGCAAGGCGCTTCTTTGCGAGGTCGCAAGGATCGCAAAGGAAAGAAATTGCGGCAGAGTTGAATGGACCTGTCTTGATTGGAACACACCGAGCATCGATTTCTATCTTTCAAAGGGTGCTGTTCCGATGGATGAATGGACGATATACCGCCTGACCGCGGATAAGATCGACGAGCTTGTCAAGTGAGGTAACGGGAATGTATAAACTTTATATGGAATTCGAAAATCCCACCGAGGCGATGTTCGGAAAGCGCAGAAGCGTGCAGGGGATGGCGATCCACGGCGACACTGCATTTGTTCTCTATCACAGCGGCGTATGTGGGGCTTACGATCTCGTCAGCCGCGCCCCGAAGCCCGTTGGAGTTTTCAAGCTCGGCTCGTATTGCCGCAACAAGGAAGATAAACGCTACGACAACCACGCAAACGACGCTATGTTCGGCGGATTCCTTGACGGAGAAGATTTCCCGCTTATGTACGTCACCGCGGGCAACAGCGGAGATGCTGACGAAAAAGGCTGGCTTGCCTATTGCGCCGTCGAGCAGATCAGACTGAAAAACGGTGAATATTCCGCCGAAACGGTTCAGCGCATCTATTACAAGCCAACCGAAAAGGACGGCACAAAGTTCGAGCTACCCGGTTGGGGCTGGCCCGCGTCACTCGTTGACGTCAAGAACGGCTTCTTCTATCTCCACTCCGCGCGCTACCGCACCAAGCGCGAGATGTACCGTCCCGACAACGAATACATCGTCACGAAATTCCGTCTTCCATCCCCCGACGAGGGTGACGTGACCTTCACCGCGGACGATATCCTCGACCAGTTTTTCCTCCCCTTCAACGCTTTCGCAACGCAGGGCGGAACGATCTACGAGGATAAGCTCTACTACTCCTTCGGATTCGGCCGCGAGGACACCCCCGACGCGCTCAACGTCATCGACCTCAATGAAAAGAGATACGCACTCTGCGAGGATCTTTCGACCGCGCCGTTTGCCGACGAGGAGGTCGAATGCGTTGCCTTTTACAAGGGCAGAATGCTTATAAACACGCAAAAGCAGAAAATATTTGAAAGAGAGGCTTTTGATTTTCAATGACTTTTCACGAATACGCACTTGCTCATGCAGATGAACTGACCAAACTGACCTGCGATATGACCCTTATCCCTGCGCCGAGCGGACACGAAAGAGCACGCGCAGAGTTCTGCGCCGAATGGCTGAAAAATGCGGGCGCGGAGGGAGTTGAGATCGACGAATCCTGCAACGTGGTATGGAAGGCGTTCCCCGGAAAGAGCGGCAAATGGATCATCTTCTCCGCGCACCTCGACACTGTCTTCGATCTCGACGTTCCTCTTGAGATCAAGGAAGAAGACGGTAAGCTGTACTGCCCCGGCATCGGCGACTGCACGGCAAATCTCGCCGTTCTGATGCTCGGAATGAGATACCTTATCGAGAATCCGCCCGTAGATAACGAATACGGCGTTCTCTTCATCGCAACCGCATCCGAGGAGATCGGAAGTGTGGGAATGTATAACTACCTCACGGGGCACGGCACCGACGATATTCATTTCTGTTACAGCTTCGACGCCTCGATCCAGCGCATCTACACAGGAACCGTCAATTACTATAACCACCTCGTCACCGTCAAAGGACCCGGAGGTCACGCACTCGGTGCTTTCGGCACTCCGAGCGCGATCGAGGAGCTTTCGAAGGTCATTCTCGAAACCTCGGCAAATTGCCGAGAGTATATTGCGAATGAAAAGCTCAAGCGCACGACGATCAACGTCGGTATGATGAGCGGGGGAAACAGACACAATATCATTGCCACTGAGGCTCACGCCCTCATCGAGCTTCGTTCGGATAAATTTGAAAGATACGAGTTCCTCGCCTCGCATCTCGCAAAAGCTGTCGAAAAATACACGACCGAGCAGATCACGATCACCAACGAGATCGTCAGCGATACGGCGCATTGGAACACAGTCCCCGACGAGGTAATGAAGAATATCGGCGAGGAGCACCGCGAGATGCTTCGTTCGCTCGGCATCGAGCCGAGGTTTTCATCGGCTTGCACTGACTGCCGTTATCCGATGAGCAAGGGGATTCCCTCTCTCGACGTCGGTCTTTGCAAGACCTCATATCCTCACAACCTCGGCGAATTACTCTACCCCGATTCACTGCCTGTGGGACTTGAGTTTTTGCTGATGATCTTTGAAAGATATTTATAAGGAGAATAAAAATGCTTGAAATCGGTATGAAAGCGCCCGAATTTACGCTTAAGGACAAAAACGGAAACGACGTTTCCCTCTCGGATTTCCTCGGTAAAAAGGTAGTTCTCTACTTTTATCCTAGGGACAACACCCCCGGATGTACCCGTCAGGCTTGCGCGTTTGCGGGTGCATACAAGCAGTTCGAGGCGAAGGGTGTCGAGGTCATCGGCGTAAGCAAGGACAGCGTCGCCTCGCACGTTAAATTTGCCGAAAAGTACGATCTTCCCTTCATCCTGCTCTCCGACCCCGACCGCATCGCCATCGAGGCTTACGGCGTATGGCAGGAGAAAAAGCAGTACGGCAAGGTCGCGTTCGGCGTAGTACGAACCACGTTTATCATTGATGAAAACGGCAACGTCGAAAAGATAATGCCGAAGGTAAAACCCGATACAAATGCGGCTGACATATTAGCCGAACTTTAAGGAGGATATTAAAATGTATACCATCTACGTTAATTTCATCTGCCACGAGGGCAAGCGCGAGGCGTTTGTCGAGAGAATGAAGGCCGAGGGCGTGCTTGACGCGGTCCGCGCCGAGGACGGTTGCATCCGTTACGATTATTATTATTCCGAGAAGAACCCCAATGAACTTCTTCTCATCGAGGCTTGGGAGACAAAGGAACACCAGCAGGTGCACATTGGTCAGCCCCATATGGCAACTCTCCGCACCTTCAGAAACGACTATATCGCGGAGTCGAAGCTCGGCGAGTTTGAACTCAAATGAAAAAAACAGACGAAAAAACAAACGTGATGCGTCTGCTTGACTCGAAAAAGGTCAAGTACGACAAGCATCTTTACGTTGACACCGACGCAATAAGCGGCACCGAGATCGCGGAAGTTCTTCACCAAGATCCCAACCACGTTTTCAAAACTCTCGTAACCGTCGGCGCATCCAAGAACTATTTCGTATTTCTCGTGCCCGTCCACCGTGAGCTCGATCTAAAAAAAGCCGCGCGCGCCGCGGGCGAGAAGAACATAGTGATGATCAAGCAAAAGGAGCTTCTCCCGCTGACGGGCTACATCCACGGCGGCTGCTCTCCCATCGGCATGAAAAAGCAGTTCCCCACCTTCATCGACGCCACCGCCGAGAATTTTGAAACGATCCTTTTCAGCGCGGGCAAGATCGGTTATCAGGTCGAGATCACGCTTGATGAACTGCGGAAGGCTCTGAAATTTGAGCTTGTTGATCTTACGATTGATTGATCGCACTCATCTCAAATAGGAAAGCAATGTTCGCACTCTCAAACTCAGCCTTCCCCAGTGGGGGAAGGCTGATACACAAGTGCTAACATATGCTTTCTGAACATCGAATTTCAATTAACACTAAAAAAGTTTCTATAAAAAAACAGAGTAAAACGAATATGAAAGTAATAATTGGAGCAGGCAAAACGGCATACGAAGGTTGGATAAGCACGCAAGAGAACGAGCTAAATCTTCTCAACCGAGCTGATTTTGAAAAGATGTTTTCAAACGAAAAACCATCGGCATTTTTAGCCGAACATGTATGGGAACATATGTCTTTTGACGACGGCATAGTCGCCGCACAAAACTGTTATGATTTTCTTGATGACGGAGGATACATAAGAGTCGCGGTTCCCGACGCTAATTTCAGAAACGAATGGTATCAAAACATTGTCCAAGTTGGCGGAAACGGCGATCCTAACCATCCGGCATATACACATAAAATTGTCTACGATTATAAAACCTTGTGTACTGTGTTTGAAAAGGCAGGATTTGTGGTGGATCTGCTTGAATACTGCGATGAAGAAGGAACATTCCATTACAAGTATTGGAACGAGCAAGACGGAAAAATCGGACGATCTTTGCGTTTTGATACACGAAACAAGGACGGCAAACTCGGAATAGTATCAATAATTATTGATGCTAAAAAACAGATATTGATTAAGTAGGAGATTAATTATGAACTTCACAGAAATAGCAAACACCCGCCAATCCTGCCGCAGTTATGATTCAGCACGTGCGGTTGAAGAAGAAAAGCTTTCCGCCATTCTTGAATCAGCAAGGCTCTCCCCCTCTGCCTGCAACGGTCAGCCGTATCTTATGACGGTCTGTCGCGGCGAGTCGGCAAAGGCGGTCGCAAAAGCCGTTCAGGGAATGGGAATGAACAAATTCGCAACCGACGCGCCGGTGCTGATCGTCATTTCCGAAAAGCCATACGTCGCGTCTGCCGCGCTCGGAGCGAAAGTCAAAGGCAATGACTACCGCTCGATCGACATAGGAATCCTAGCCGCATACATCACAGCCGAAGCCGCCGCGCAGGGACTCGGAAGCTGCATTCTCGGCTGGTTCGATGACGCCAAGCTCCGCGAGATCTGCAATCTCGATGCTCCCGCAAGACTTGTCATCACACTCGGATATGCTAAAGAGGGTGAAAAGTTGAGGGATAAAAAGCGCAAGGATATGGGCGAGATAGTTAAATTTATTGACTAATTTGCCACGCCGATGAATTATTGTATCGCTGCGCGATAATGATAATCTGCTTCGCGGAATGATAGTCGCCATACGGGCGAATGATAATTTGCCTGCGGCAAAATAAAAGGAAGATTTTCGCCGAGGCGAAAATCAGATGATATTGAAAAATTCTCGCCAATCCCGCCCGATTTGGGCGGGATTTCTTACTTGACAAAAGTCGATTTTAGTGGTATAATATACTGGGATTTTTCGAGGATATATAAATTTATTATATATAATAAAATAGTAACACCGACTTCCCGAATTTGAGAAAAATTAAAATACATAGACAAGGAGTGAAAACCCATGGAAAATTTGAATTCTTCAAATTCTCCCTGCATTGCGCCTCGCAAAACGAGGAACGTAATGCTCGACATCCTGATCGCTCTCGCTCCCGCAACCGTCGCGGCTATCGTCTTCTTCGGACTTAAAGCCGCCGTCATCATTGCGGTCTGCGTCGGTTCCGCTCTTCTTTCCGAGTTTGTTTTCAATCTGCTCGCAAAGAAAGAACAGACCGTCGGCGATCTCACCGCAGTCGTCACCGGACTTCTGCTCGCGCTCAACCTTTCAACAAACGTCACGATCTGGCAGTGCCTTGTGGGCAGTGTTTTTGCGATAGTTATCGTCAAGTGCGCCTTCGGCGGACTCGGAAAGAACTTCGTGAATCCCGCTGTTGCCGCAAGAGTAATGCTTCTCATCGCCTTTACCGAAGTTGCGGGCGGAGCAATGACTAACTTCGCAGAGCTCGAATCGGGCGCAACTCCTCTCGCCATTCTGGGCGGTGCGGAGGGTACTCTTCCCTCGATGCTCGATATGCTTATCGGCAATCGCGGCGGAGCAATTGGCGAGACCTGCGCGATCGCGCTCCTTCTCGGCGGTATCTACCTCATCGTCCGCAAGGTGATCAGCTGGCACATCCCCGTTGTTTACATCGGCGGTGTATTCCTTCTCTCGCTTGCTTTCGGCGGTGACGTTATGAACGCTGTATATCACACCCTCGGCGGCGGTCTTATCATCGGTGCGGTCTTTATGGCGACCGATCCCGTGACCTCCCCCAAGAAGAGCTTCGGCAAGATCATTTTCGCTCTCTGCTGTGCGCTCATCACAGTACTTATCCGTTTCTACGGGGGGTATCCCGAAGGCGTATCCTTCGCCATCCTTCTTATGAACATCATCTGCCCTTACATTGATATGATCGGCGCAAAGAAGGAAAAGACCGAGGAGGTGGCGCAGTAATGAAGAACATTAAACCCACCCTCGTCCTCTCCTGCATCTGTATGGCAGTAGCTCTCATCCTCTCGGCTATCAATATGGTAACCGGCCCCATCATCGAGGAACATAGAAACGCGGCCGCAAACAGCGCGCTCATCGAAGTTATGCCCGAGGGCGGTAACTTTGAGGAAATTGATATTTCCGCACTCGGACTTCCCGAATCTATCACAAACGCATACAAAGAGTCCTCCGGCAAGGGTTACGTTTTCCGCGTGGTATCCACCGGCTACAAGTCGGGTATGGTCATCATGATCGGCGTAAACTCCGAGGGTAAGATCACAGGTTCGAAGTGTCTTGAAACTCAGGATACATTCGGCAAGGAGCCCCTGATCGACAATTCCTACAACGGCCAGTCGATCGCTGATTTTGCTCCCAATATGATATCGGGCGCAACCATGACAAGTAATGGTTACCGTGATGCCGTCAATATCGCACTTCAGTCCTTCACCCTTGCATCGGGCGGCAAGCTTGATCCCGCTATCGCGCTCGAGGCAAAGATCCCCGAGCTCGCACCCGGATTTGTTAATCCCGCGGCAGTTGAAGCTTCGGGCAGCTTCAAGAAGGCACTCAAAGCATCTAACGACGCAGGCTTTGCCTACATCTTCTCGGACGGTGAAAACGGCTTCATCGCTCTCGTTAACGCAACCGGCGTATGCAACGTTTACGACGCCGAGGGCAACGACGTAACCGCGGCGCAGGAAGCTCTCGCTACCGAAGCCAAGGCTCACGCATCTGCAAATCAGAAGTCTTATGCCGATGATCTTACTGCCAAGGTAACCAAACTCTTCGCGGATGCCTCCGACTTCGCATCCATCGAAATCCCCACATTCGGAACTATCGTTTCGGCATCTTCATTCAAATCGGGCGATGCTGATTACTATGCATTCTATACAAGAAGCTCCGGCTACAAGCAGATGGACGTTTACGTAATCCTTGACGCAAACGGCGCAATTGCAAAGCTTGATGCCAAGGCATTCTTCTTTGACGAGGAATACTTCCACGTTGACGATACCGTTGATGTTTCCGAATACAAAAACAGCTTCGCGGGCCTTACCACCTCGGAAAACGGTACTATGATCGCCGGAGCTACCATGACATCGAATGCAGTAAAGCAGTCGGCCGACGACGCTTTTGCGGCATTTAACGCTATCAAAGGAGGAGCACAGTAATGAAAAACAATAAGTTATCTATTCTCCTTCGTGGAATAATCGCAGAGAACCCCGTTCTCATTCTCATTCTCGGCACCTGCCCCACACTTGCGGTAACGGGCAACGTCACCTCCGCGCTCTCTATGGGTCTTGCGGCAACCGTCGTTCTGATCTGCTCGAACGTCGTTATTTCGGCACTTCGTAAGGTCATTCCCGACACCGTCCGCGTTCCTTGCTATATCGTTATCATCGCGGCATTCGTAACAGCGGTTCAGATGCTCCTTCAGGCATTTCTCCCCTCTGTTTACGAGATGCTCGGCGTTTATCTCGCTCTTATCGTTGTTAACTGCGTCATCCTCGGCAGAGCCGAGATGTTTGCAAGAAAGAATACCGTTCTCGATTCTGCCTTTGACGGTCTCGGAATGGGTCTTGGATTCATCCTTGCTCTCTTCCTTATGGCTTTCATCCGCGAAGTATTCGGCGCAGGCTCATTCATGGGCATCGAGCTTGGCTTTATGCAGAGCTTCCGCATCCCCGTACTCGCACAGGCTCCCGGCGGATTCCTCGTTTACGGTATCCTCATCGCTGTAATGAACAAGCTCACCGAAAAGAAGGGCGGAGTCAAGAAGAAGTCCTTCTCCTGCGAGGGTTGTCCTTCGGCATCTGTCTGCGTAAACAAGCCCTGTCTTAACACCGAAAAGAAGGAGGAAGTAGAAAATGCTTAAGAGTCTTATCCTTATTCTTATGGGCGGAGTACTCATCAACAACTACGTCCTCAATCAGTTCCTCGGCATCTGCCCCTTCCTTGGAGTTTCCAAGAAGGTAAATCAGGCAAGCGGTATGGGTATGGCAGTTATCTTCGTTATGCTCTTTGCAACCGCGGCTACCTGGCCGATCTACAATTTTGTTCTCGTTCCTCTCAAGATCGAGTACTTCCAGACTATCGTATTCATTCTCGTTATCGCTACACTCGTTCAGTTCGTTGAGATCATTCTGAAGAGATTCATCCCCTCGCTTCACGCGTCGCTCGGTATCTATCTCCCCCTGATCACCACCAACTGCGCGGTTCTCGGCGTTACCATCAACAATATCACCGCGGGATACAACTTCCTTGAATCAATGATCTCCTCGCTCGGCGTGGGTCTCGGCTTCCTGCTTGCAATGCTCCTTTTTGCGGGCGTTCGCTCCAAGCTCGACGATTCGAATGCCCCGAAATGCTTCCGCGGACTTCCCGTAACCCTTATTGCCGCTTCGATCGTTGCAATGGCGTTCTACGGCTTTGCGGGAATCGTTGAAAATCTTCTCGCATAAGGAGGCAGAAAAATTATGGCAATACTTATTCCCGTTCTTATCTGTCTTGCGGTCGCGGTAGTTTGCGCGATCATACTTACCGTTTCGAATATTCTTTTCGGAGTTAAGGAGGATGAAAAATTCCTTGCTATCCGGGACGCTCTTCCCGGCGCTAACTGCGGTGCCTGCGGATTCAGCGGATGCGACGGCTACGCACGTGCGCTCTCCGAAGGCAAGATCTCCGAAACCAACCTTTGCGTTCCCGGCGGCGACACCACATCGCAGGAGATCGCAAACGTCCTCGGAGTCGAGGCGGGCAAGACGATCAAGCTCTTTGCTTACGTCGGATGCCACGGCACCTGCGAAGCTACCAAGAAAGACGAAAAGCATCTCCGCGACGGCTTCAAGACTTGTCGCGAGGCTGCAGAACATTGGGAAGGCGAGAACGTTTGTACCTATGCCTGCATCGGTCTTGGCGACTGTGCTTCGATTTGCCCCAACAACGCCATCATCATCCACGACGGTGTAGCAAAAGTCATCTCGAGCCTTTGCTCGGGTTGCGGACTTTGCGCTAAGACCTGTCCTCACAGTACCATCAAGATGCAGGAGGACGGAACCATCATCGCTATCGGATGTTCGAACCACGACAAGGGTGCTATCACCCGCAAGATGTGCACCAACGGCTGTATCGGATGCACCAAGTGCGCACGCACCTGCCCGAACGGCGCGATCACTATGGATGAGAATCTTCCCCTTCTCGATCACTCCAAGTGCACCAGTTGCGGACTTTGTGTTGACGCATGTCCCGTTCACGCTATTCACAAGGACGTTTTCGTATGTGATAAGTGCTTCTTATAAGCTCAACCGAGCCGGCTCAAAATTTCGCTTTTGAGTCGGCTCAGTTTTTCGATTTGCATTGAAATTGCTCAAATAATGTGATATAATATAATTAATTACAACCGAAAGAAGATGATCCCTTTGAACCAGAGCGATGCTCAATACAAAAGAATGATGGAAACGCCGATTCCTCGGCTGATCACGTCGCTGTCGATACCCACTGTCATCAGCTCGCTGATAACCGTCATTTACAACACCGCAGATACATATTTTGTTTCGCAGATCAACAAATCAGCCTCAGCTGCAGTCGGCGCAGTATTCTCGATTATGACGGTGATCCAAGCGCTCGGATTCGGTCTCGGCGTCGGTGCGGGAAGCCTTATCAGCCGAAAACTCGGTGCCAAGGACAATATCGCAGCTGACAAATACGCCTCGAGTGCCTTTTTTGCCTCGATAACCGTCGGCACAATCATCGGCATCATCGGCTTGTGTTTTCTTGAACCCATTCTTCGTATTCTCGGATGTACCGACACTATGATGCCCCATGCCATACCCTACGCTCGTTTTATTCTCATTGCCGCGCCCCTTAACTGCGCAACTTTTGTTCTCAACACCACGCTCCGAAGCGAGGGACTTTCATTTTTG
The DNA here is from genome assembly GCA_045535375.1 of Eubacteriales bacterium. Classification (GTDB taxonomy): domain Bacteria; phylum Bacillota; class Clostridia; order Oscillospirales; family CAG-272; genus CAG-390. Next base: position 5,803 of record JAZSLM010000072.1, on the reverse strand, counting down.
TCAATGGTGGGTATCACAACCGGTGGAATTCTGAATATGATCCTTGACCCCATTCTTATTAACGGCTTTGATATGGGAACAGGCGGTGCGGCAATCGCCACCATGGTCAGCCAGGTTGTCAGCTTCACTATCCTTTTCTGCTTCTTCATATTCGGCAAATCTATTGTAAAGATCAATATGAAGAGCATCAGCCGCCGCTTTGCGGACTATAAAGCCATAGTCACCACGGGCATCCCCACCATCTTCCGCCAGGGACTTGCAAGTATTGCATCCGCAGCGCTCAACATTCAGGCGATCGAATACGGAGGAGATGCAGCAGGCGCCGCGATCACTATTGCAAACAAGATGTATATGCTCGTCCGAAATGTGATCGTCGGTCTCGGTCAGGGCTTCCAGCCCGCCGCGGGATACAACTACGGCGCGGGCAACAAGAAACGCACATGGGAATGCTTCACTTTCTCAGTCAAGATCGGCACTGTCATTTGCTTGATCTTCGGAACTTTTTGCGCGGTTTTCGCTGAACAGATAATGTGGTTCTTCTGTGACGATGCGGAGGTTGCCGCACTCGGTACAACAACGCTCTATTTCCTTTGCGCCTGCATACCTCTGATGGCTTTCAGCACATTCGTCAATCAGCTCTACCAAGGTCTCGGCTTTAAGGTTCAGGCAACCTTCCTTGCCTCATGCCGCCAGGGCATATTTTTCCTGCCCGTTATACTGATTCTCCCCCTCTTGATCGACCTTACCGGTGTGCAATCGGCACAGTCTATTGCGGATATCTGCACGTTCTTTGTATCGATACCCTTTATCATTATTTTCTATAAAAAATACATTAAAGAAACGGAGATAGTAAAATGATAAAACCGGCAGTTATCATTCTTTGTCTTGTGGGCGGACTATACGGCATCATACTGAATATTGTGCAGCATAAATCCGCCAACAACCCAACGCCCGAAAATCTCAAGGACGTTTACGATGACGAAACATACGCAAAATGGAAGAAGTACGAATCTGAGCATTCAAGATTCAGCATTCTTTCCTCTATCATCACCGGGATCGTTATGCTCGTGCTTCTTGCAACCGACACCTATTCCGCCATCGCCTCTCTCTTCCCCGCAGGAGATCACGCGGGACTTCTCTCGGTAATCATTTTCGCGACCCTCGTATCGACCGTTTTTGAGATTGTCGAAAGCTACGTTTCAAATATGGTGATCGAGCAGAAATACGGCTTCAATAATATGACGGCGAAGACCTTCATCGCCGACCGCATTCGCTCGCTGCTGCTCAATCTGCTTCTCTCTATCCTCATCTGCTACGGTGTATTCGGATTTTACAGCCTCGTCGGCATATGGATGATCCCGATCTTCGCGGGAGCTATGTTCTGCTTCTCGCTCGTTGTTTCATTTCTATATCCGATCCTCAGCCGTATAGGAAACAAATTCGTTCCTCTTGAGGACGGAGAGCTCCGAGAAAGCCTCGAGAGCCTTCTTACAAAGCACGGATACAAGGTTAAAGCCATTGAGGTCATGGACGCATCCAGGCGTACCACAAAGCTCAATGCGTATTTCACGGGCTTTGGCAAGATGAAAACGATCGTTCTTTACGACAACCTCGTAAACGCAATGACGCCCGACGAGATCTGCGCCGTATTCGCTCACGAGCTCGGTCACGGTCTTCACAAGGACGTTCCGAAGATGCAGCTTCTCAGCCTTATAAATATGGCATTGATGGGTACCGTTGCATTCCTTGCCGTCAGCATGCCCGAGCTCCACACCGCATTCGGCTTTGAGGGTGTAAATTACGGATTCGTTTACCTTCTTATGGGTATCGGACTCGGAATCGTTCAGCCTTTTATGTCACTCGTTATGAACGCCCGCAGCCGTGGCGCGGAATACCGAGCAGACCGTCAAGCGGTAAGCGAAGGCTACGGCGAAGCTATGATCTCGGCTCTCAAAAAGCTCGCGCGTGAGAATTTCGCTCACCTCGCTCCTTCAAAAATTTTTGTCGTTCTCGAATACAGTCACCCGCCTCTCGGAGAAAGAATTGCCGCCGTTGAAAAAGAGCTCAAAAAATAATCCTTCACTGTGACCGGGTCACGGAAATCCTCCTTGTAATATGATATAATTATGTCAATAAAACAACCCAGGGAGGAAAAAACGATGACAAACGAAACCAAGACCTGCGACCTTAAACCCGTTGATACCAAATCCGCAAAGGATTTCAAGATCTGCAACTGCAAGAACGTAACTTACTTCAATATCCTTGACGCGCTCGAAAAGCACACGAAGGTTGAAAATCTCCTCGACGTTTTCGAAGACGTTAAAAAGACAACTCATTGCTCCACCGGATGCGGCGGATGCTACAACAGAGTCCTTGAAGTTATCTCCGACACAATGATGAACAAATAAAGCGAAAAACGCGGCGAGAGATCGCCGCGTTCGTTTTTGGGTGTATAAATCACAAATAATTGAATTTTGTTATATTGATTTTAGGTTGCAAAAAGCGACTCTTTGTGATATAATAATAAATATTATAATTTAAGGAAGCTTACACCGCATGAGCAATCACAAAATATCGCGAGTTTCTGCGATGCACTATGTCAAAATGGTGATCCGCGCGCTTATGTTTTTGGGCGCGACGGCACTATATATATTCAAAAAAGTTACCGGAAAAGGTATTTTCCTCGAAAACAGCAAGGCGCTGCCCCTTCTTTTGGCGCTGATATGGATCGTTTACGCCACAGAAATGGCTTGCAGATTCTTCCCATCAAAACTTGAAAGCCCCGGTTGCCAGAAACAGTTCGCCCGCAACTTCATTCCAACAAATCAGACCGTGCCCAAGCTCCAATCGTGGAAACGCACTTTTGCGGTCGCCGCGGCATGGTTTGCACTTAACGGAATAATCGGAGCGCTTTATTTCACCGATATCATCGACGCGGGCATACTGATCTTAATAACTCTCGCTTACGGCGTTTGCGATATGATCTGCATCCTCTTTTTCTGCCCTTTCCAGACGTGGTTTATGAAGAACCGATGCTGCACAGACTGCCGAATCTATAACTGGGATTTCGCGATGATGTTTACGCCGCTTATCTTTGTTCCGCATCCGTACACATACAGCCTCGTTGCTCTTTCGCTGATGATTTTGTTCCGCTGGGAATGGAATTACAAGCGCCACCCCGAGCGTTTCTCCGAGGCAACCAACGCTTGTGTTTCCTGCAAACATTGCAACGAAAAGCTTTGCAAACACAAAAAGCAGCTCACGGCATTTATACGAGATAAAAGATTTATTAAAAAATGAAAAAATTATTATCTCTATTCATCATATTATCTTTTCTGTTCTCCTTTCCGTTAATCACAGAATCAGAAGAGATTACTGCCGTCTACATTTGCGACGGAGGACGGGGCAACGGCACTTCGCCCTCTTCGCCCGTCGATACGCTTGAGAAAGCCTATGAGCTTCTTTTCGAAAGATCAAATATCAAAAGTGATCGGTCTGCCTCGGCAGTCATAGTGATATGTGGCAAATTGACGGTCAAGGATCACTTCAACTATGACGGCAAGATATCGCACGCGGGAGAAGTCGTCTTCACTTCTTCTTACGGCGGCAAAGATTTCCGAAAAGATGCCAATGCCCGTATTATCATTCATGCGGAATCAAAGAATGCTCTTTCGATTTATGACGAACACCGTTTCGTCCTCGGCGGCCCCACACGATTCGAAAACCTCGTGCTTGACCGCGGCGGAAATACCAACGCAGCCCTTACGATATACACATCAACAAGCTTTTTCGCATCTGAAGCCTTCGAGGTAATCAACACCAATTGGAATCTGAATTACATCGACGAGATACGTGCACTGACCGAGGACGAAATTGATTCTATCCTTCTCAGCGCACACAGAGGATACCAGCCGGAAGGCCCCGAAAACACCGTCCTTTCTTTTGAAGCTGCCGGCAAACTCGGATTTGATTTCATCGAAACCGATGTTATCATGACAGCCGACGGAGAACTGATATGCATTCACGATGCAACGCTTGACCGCACGACAAACGGAAGCGGAAGAATCCAAGAAATGACTTATGCGGAAATACTCCAATACCGCATTGATACCGCATCTTACGGATTTGATATTTCGTCTGCCGACCGAAATAAGCTTTACGTCCCAACCTTCCGAGAATATCTTGAAATATGTAAAAAATATGGTGCCAAACCATTTATCGAGCTCAAAGCGGGGAGTGAAACGGTTATAAAAAAGACTATAGATATGGCGCTCGAATATTTCGCACCCGAAGATATAGTCGTTTCAAGCAGTTCGCTTTCTCTGCTCCAAATTTCATATGACCTCAACCGCGACATTTTCTGTCATCTCATCTGGGGAGACCAGACAGATGCAGGATATGAAAACAGCATAAATGAACTTTCAAAAATGACCGATTCGAACGGTAAAATAAATGCCGGAATAGCCTTCAACATCCAAGGACTTACCGAAACAGCTAACTTCACCAGTGCCAAAGCCTGGATAGATAAAGCGCACGCCGCTTCTCTTCTGACCTGTCTTCGTGCCGCGGACGATATGAACGAGGTCCGCAAGATGTTCGAACTCGGGATCGATTATTATCCCACCAACACCACATCACCCGAAAAACTTGCCGAACTTGCAGCGGTAAAGGAAGCGGAATTCGTCTTCGCTCCATCAGACGGAGGTAAACTCTTCATACGAGGCGGAAGAAGAAGTGAAGTCACCGAAGAAGATATTTCCATCACCTTGCTCGCCGGTATTTTCGATTTTGTTGCGCCGTCAAATGCGGAAGCGCCTTCAAGCGGCAATTATGAAGTTACGATTGGCGGGAACGCCTTCGTCAGTCGTCTTGTGATGGGAGAAACCTGCAAAAGCGGAATAAGTATCAAGTCATCGGACCTTACAGTTGCCGAAAACGCAACGATCAAGGAGCTTTATGCAGCGGGAGATTACGCCAATACCGAAAACGTAACAATAGAGATCAAAGGTGGAAACGTCGAAAAATTGATACACAGCAGAAGTAAAGGAGGCACAGTAGGCGAACTCGAATTGATACTGTCTGATGCAAGCCTGATACCGAAAAGCATCGATATCTCAACCTCTGCCGTAATTACAGGACAAAGAACTCTGACACTTTACGGTCCGGCGCCCGAAGATACTTCGTGCTGGGATAATGTAACCGTCATCCCTGCCGAAACTAAAACTGAAGATGAAACTTCTTCTCTGCCAAACTCCGATACACAGTCCCAACACACGCCAACCGCCGATAACAACACTGAAGAAAATCCATCTGTTTTGAAAGGCACCTCTATTACAGTAGCAGTCATTTTGGGCGCAATTTCTCTGTTGGTAATAACTAATATTGTATTTTCACATACAAAAAAGAAATAATAACGATTTTTATCAAAAAAACTTCAAAAAAATCAAAAAAGCTATTGACAAATCATATCCTTTGTGGTATAATATTTAAGTCGCAAGGCACAAGCCACGGGCAACAGTCCGCAAGCAGAGTGCCGAGCGCAAGATCTGGGTGTGGCGCAGCTTGTAGCGCGCTACCTTGGGGTGGTAGAGGCCGCAAGTACAAGTCTTGTCACTCAGACCAAATAAAGCCGAAAACAATCGTTTTCGGCTTTATTTTTTGCTTTTTGGGGGAAATATGGGGCATTCTGCGGTGTAATGAGGCGGTGATGGTGGAGGTTGACCACATGTTTGACCATAGACGGTGACCACATGAATAAGTTTGGCGTTGGAGTAGGTTTGATCCAACGCCTTTTCTTTGGTTA
>JAZSLM010000124.1:0-14704 GCA_045535375.1 Eubacteriales bacterium | reverse complement strand
ACAGAACGACATGGCTACGATCCGACTTTGGACTCGGCGGGAGTTGCCTCCAGATTGTAGAGGTCGCCGTACTTCTCCTGATAGTCGCTCAGGCGTTCGCGCATATGATCCAGCACCTGCTGGGCGAAGAGCTGGGTCTTCTCCTCGGTGAGATCCTTCTTGATCCAGTTAGCGTTGAGGCAAGCCTCGTTCATGCCGACAAGACCGATCGTGGAGAAGTGGTTGTTGAAGGTGCCGAGGTAGCGCTTGGTGTAGGGGTAAAGTCCCTCGTTGAGGAGCTTGGTGATAACTTCGCGCTTGATCTTGAGCGAACGGGCAGCGATGTCCATAAGTCTGTCGAGCTTACGGTAGAAGTCCTCCTCATTCTCGGCTGTGTAGCCGAGGCGGGGCATATTGATGGTAACAACGCCGACGGAACCGGTGGACTCACCGCTGCCGAAGTAACCGCCCGACTTCTTGCGAAGCTCGCGGAGGTCAAGGCGCAGACGGCAGCACATCGAACGAACGTCGCTGGGCTCCATGTCGCTGTTGATATAGTTCGAGAAATAGGGAATGCCGTACTTCGAGGTCATTTCGAAGAGGAGGCGGTTGTTTTCGGTATCAGACCAGTCGAAATCGCGGGTGATCGAATAGGTGGGGATGGGATACTGGAATCCGCGACCGTTGGTATCGCCCTCGATCATGATCTCGATAAACGCCTTGTTGACCATATCCATTTCCTTCTTACAGTCACCGTAGGTGAAGTCCTGCTCCTTGCCGCCGACGATAGCGGGCTTGTCGATCATATCGGGAGGACATACCCAGTCGAGGGTGATATTCGAGAAGGGAGCCTGAGTACCCCAACGGGAGGGGGTATTTACGCCGTAAACGAAGGACTCGCTGCACTTCTTGACCTGATCGTAGGTGAGGTTATCGGTCTTTACGAAGGGTGCGAGATAGGTATCGAAGGAGGAGAACGCCTGCGCGCCCGCCCATTCGTTCTGCATAATGCCGAGGAAGTTGACCATCTGGTTGCAGAGGGTTGCAAGGTGCTTTGCGGGTGCAGAGGAGATCTTGCCGGTGATTCCGCCAAGTCCGTCTTCGATGAGCTGACGGAGAGACCAACCCGCACAGTAGCCGGTGAGCATAGAGAGGTCGTGCAGATGGAGGTCTGCGTTCTGATGCGCCTGAGCGATCTCGTCGTCGTAGATCTCGGAGAGCCAATAGTTAGCGGTGATGGCGCCCGAGTTGGAGAGGATAAGTCCGCCGACCGAATAGGTTACGGTCGAGTTTTCCTTGACTCGCCAGTCGGTGCTCTTAACGTAAGAGTCAACGAGTGCCTTGTAGTCAAGGATTGTGGATTTCATATTACGGAGCTTCTCGCGCTGGCGGCGGTAGAGGATGTATGCCTTTGCAACGTCCTCATAACCCGCCTGAGCGAGAACGGTCTCAACGCTGTCCTGGATATCCTCGACAGCGATCTTGTCGCCCTGAATCTTGGGCTCGAAGTGAGAGGTGACGCGAAGGGCGATAAGGTCGATCACGTCGGAATTGTATTTTCTGTCGCAAGCCTCGAATGCAAGCGTTATCGCCTTTGAGATCTTTGAAAGATCAAAGTCTACGGTTTTGCCGTTTCTTTTTACTACCTGATACATGTTCTTTCTTCCTTTTTTGAATTTTTATCTATATATAGTACGGGTAATGCGCTGGCGAGTAATATTATACTATATATTGTGTTATTTGTCAATACCCTAAAACAAGATATTGTGCCGATTTTATAAAATCGGCACAATATCTAGTAAATATATTAATATTTTGGTTACTTTCACCAATAGAATCAATCCACGCCGCGGATCTCAACGAGTTCCACGGAATCTCTTACGATATCCGCAAAACCTTCGATTTCATTTCTATCGAATCCATGCAGTCCGCGGTAATAAACACCGTCCGAATCAAGGAAATTCTGCAGATAATACGCCTTCGCGCCGCGGATGAATTCGGCGATACCTCGCATTGATCCCTCGTCGTGAAACTCACGCACGAGAGTGGTGCGAAGCTCGTAATCGATGCCCGAAAGCATAATGAATGAAAGCGAGGCGCGGATGAGCTCGACGTCAAAATTGCGGATACCGACGGTTTGCGCGTATTTTTCGGGAGAGTTCTTGATATCCATAGCCACGCGGTCGCAAAGACCCTCCGAAATTATATTCGCGAGGCGCTCGGGATGGGTGCCGTTGGTATCAAGCTTGATATTGTAGTCACCGATATCGCGGATGCGGCGCAAAAAGTCCTCAAGATCGGGTTGGAGAAGCGGTTCGCCGCCGCTGACGGCAATTCCGTCAAGAATGCCCTTTCTCTTTTTCAGATGCGCAAGCACCTCGTCCACGGTATATCCCTCAGTCCCGCGCGGGTCGAGAACAAGTGAGGAATTGTGGCAGAAGGGGCATCGGAGATCGCATCCGCCCGTGAAAACTGTGCAAGCGGTACGCCCCGGATAATCGAGAAGTGTAAGTTTATTGAAGCCTTGAATATTCATGTTTCACCTTTAATTGTAAGCGGCAAGGAACGATCTCGCCTTGTAGAAGGCTCTGCCGTCGAAGACGTGTGTCGTCGGGGTGGCGTTGTTGCCGTCAAATTTGAAGAGCTTGAAGCGGTCGGTATTGTGCGATGCGTAAACGCCGGTCGCAACCGTCAGCGCGGCGTCGCCGTCGGGGAAGGAACAGATGCACTTGACGCTTCCCGCATTGACCTGCGACGATCCGGGATAATTCGAGATGATCGTTCCCGTAGTCTTATCAAAAACGCGAACAAAACTTCCACCGACCCAGACCTGATCGTCATTTCCGCAGATCGCGGAAAGGTCGTGTCCGCCCTTCATATCGTTACATCCGTAGGAAGCGATCTTGGTCAGAGAAGGCGCTGCGGGATCCGAGCCGACCTCGTAAGCAACGATCGCGGTGCTTCCCATTGCCCAAAGGACCTCGCGCGTTTCATCCCAAAGGACGGCATGGGCACTTGTGAGCCGCTTTTCGGCATATTTGGTGTCATGTTTCTTTTCCGCGGAGTAGAGGCGGATAAATCCGTTTTCCGTGTTGCTTCCGCCGGAGGAAGCGATAGCGACCGTGCCGTTCGGCAGATACTCTATCGAGTGGGGAGAAGTACCGCCGAGCTCTGCTTCCCACAGGCATTCCTCTGCGGGATAAGAAGCAACTCCGCAATAGCCCGAGGAGGATGTAAAAAGCATAATGTAAGTGCCCCATTTTTCGCTGTAGCGCAGGCGCGCCTCATCGACTCTGTTACCGTAACCCTTGAGAGAAAAGCCTTTCGATGTCTGCGGCTTGAATTCATATTTCAGCACGGGATCGCCCGATGAGAGATCGTAGACAGCAAGGCTTGCGCCCAGCTGATCGGCAAGTGCGATCGGCTTTGTGCCGAAATCTGTGAGCGCGGGGTATGACGCGCGCTCAAACCTGATCGTTTTTGCCTCGCCGAAAGTCAGCGAAATCTCCGGCTTGCCCTTCGGGAAAAGCTCGTCAAGCAAATTGCGCGCCGCCTTTACGACAAGTCCGCCCTCGCCGCAAAGGATCAAATTGCCGTCGGATGTGCCATATGAGTATTCGGACTGCGAAAGAGTCTTTCCGGATGCGGTTCCGATAAGTATCTGCTTGCCTGAAGCGGCGGACTGCTTTACGGTTTCAAGTCTGATGCCCGTCTTTTCGGCAACCGCATTCGTGATAAGCTCCGCCGCGTACTTTTCGTCGGCATCCGCCTTATCCGGAATTACGAGAGCATATTCTTCAATCGGCGTACCGTTGATGATACATTCGGTGACGGCATACTGCCCCGCCGAGAGGAAGGAGAGCGTGCTTTCGATCTCACCGTTTTTCACGCAATATTCAAGAAAATACGCGACCGCCTTCAAAGTCGCCTCGTCACTTCCGCCGACGAGGGCAATTCGCCCGCTTTCGGGGAAATATTTGACCGCGAAATCCCCCTCAAGAAGCTCTGCTTTGAGAGAGATACTTTCGGGGCGGTTGGTATTTCCGACGAGGATCTCGAGCGCCTCGGTGGGGAGCTCGCCTGAATTTTTATTGTACCAGTCGTCCTTGATCGTCGTGTCGGCGAGTGCGCCCTTGAGCTCCACAGCAGCAGAAATGACCGATTCCGCCGCTTTTTCGGGGCGGATAACGGTATACCCCGCAAGAGAGATCGCACTCGGTGCCTCGGTGATCTCCGAGGTCGGAAATTCCTCGGGCGCATTCGTGATTATCGGGTCGAGAATATCATCCGAACAGGACGATAGAAGCATTATTATACAAACAAGAAAAGCAAATAATCTTTTTTTCATTATAGGATCCTCCGTACCCTTACATTTTACAATTTTTCAGGCCAAAAGTCAAGTGAATACGAAAAAATTTTGCTTTTCCCCTTGAAGACGGGAGCAAAAAGTGGTACAATTATTACATATTATAAATATTCACGGAGGTTTCCAGGTATGATCCACGAAACTATCGCCCTTTGGGACAAGCATCCCGAGGCTACACTCACTTCCTATTGCATCACAAGCACACCCGAGCTCAAGCTGAATCCCCGCCGCGCCGTTGTCGTTTGCCCCGGCGGAGGATATCATTTTCTTTCCGACCGCGAGGCTGAGCCGATCGTGTTCAAGTTTCTCTCCGCGGGATTCAACGTATTCCTTCTCCGCTACAGCATCAGACCGAACGCGCACAGCTACGCGCCCCTGATCGAGGCGGGAATGGCGATCAAGTACGTCCGCGAAAATGCTGAAAAATACAACACCGACCCGAATTACGTTTTCATCAGCGGTTTCTCCGCTGGCGGACATCTTGCCGCAAGCGCCGGTACGCTTTGGAATATAAAGCCGGTGCGCGAGGCGCTGGGCATCGAATCGGGCGAGGCTCCCGAGGGCATCAACCGCCCCACCGGCACCATCCTCTCCTACCCCGTCATTACGGGCGGCGACAAGGCGCACAAGGGCTCGATCAAGAACGTCTCGGGATGCGATCCCCTCACCGACGAGGCTATTGCCGAGTTCTCGCTCGAGCTTCACGTTGATGAGACCACCTCCCCCGCCTTTATCTGGCATACATTCACCGACAAGACGGTCCCCGTTGAAAACGCGCTTCTCTACGCTTCCGCGCTCACAGCGCACAAGGTTCCCTTTGAGCTTCACATTTACCCCGAGGGAAAGCACGGACTTGCGCTCTGCAACGAGATAACCTGGTCACAAAATCCCGACAGCATCGTTCCCCACTGCGAAGATTGGATAAATCTCGCGATCAAGTGGGCAATGGAGCTTAAATAATGTCCCAAAAGCATCCGCGGCTCGCATTTTGGCTGACGGTCACTCCCGCCGTGCTCGGCTCGTCGCTTGCCGTTTACCATCTTTTCGAGGTCGCGCGGACGATTGCAAACCCCGATTACAAGTCGATGCTTGGCGGATTTACCGGTTCGATGTATCTGGTTTTTGACTATCTTGCCATGTCGTTGCCAATATGTCTTCTGCTCTTCACCGCCCTGCTTCTTAATATCATTTGGTCGCAGGCACTGTCGAAGCCTTGGGGATATTCGGTTCTTGCCGCTTGCACGGTATTCCTGATCTGCGGAATGTGGATAATTATCGACTCATCCGGCGCGCTTGCGGTATCGCTCAACCTCGTAGCAAGGACGATTGCAGAGTCGATAACGGCAGTGACGCTTGTGCATGGCTTGACAAAAAAGAAATAAAAACAAAATGGCTGTTGCAAACAGCCATTTTGTTTTTATTCTTCAATAAGTTCAACTTCGGCTCCGATGGATTTGAGCTTGCCGACGATGTCGTCGTATCCACGCTCGATCTTTTCGACGCCTGCAACTTTTGTCTCGCCCTCGGCGTTGAGGCCGGCGATGATGAGTGCCGCGCCCGCGCGGAGGTCGGTTGCGGTCACTTCCGTCGCCTTGAGTCTTGCGGTGCCGTTTATGGTCGCGCGGTTTCCGTCGACGGCGATATCCGCGCCCATCTTTGCAAGCTCATCAACGTACTGGAATCTGCTTTCCCAAACGCTTTCGGTGACGACGGAGGTTCCGTTTGCCACGGAAAGGAGCGCTACGAACTGCGGCTGCATATCGGTGGGGAATCCGGGATAGAAATAAGTCTTCACGTTCGCGGGTCCGGGACGGACAAAACGCGAAACCGTGATGATATCCTCATAGATCTCAACGTCAACGCCCATCTCAAGCAGCTTTGCGGTTACGGTCTCCATATGCTTCGGAATAACGCCGCGGATGCTGACGCGTCCGCCGCTTGCGGCAACAGCCGCCATATATGTACCCGCCTCGATCATATCGGGAAGGATGGTGTAGTTACAGCCGTGAAGCTCTTCGACGCCGACGACCTTGATCACCGAAGTGCCGGCACCCGTGATACGCGCGCCGCACATATTGAGGAAGTTAGCCACGTCGACGATATGAGGCTCGCGCGCGGCGTTTTCGATAGTCGTTTTGCCCTTGGCAAGCGTTGCGGCAAGCATAACGTTCACCGTTGCGCCGACGGAGGCGATGTCAAGATAGACCGAGGTGCCGTAAAGTCCGCCGGGACCCGCCTTGACGCAATTATACGTATCCACCTCTTCAAACTTCGCGCCGAGAGCGCAAAAGCCCTTGATATGCTGGTCGATGGGGCGCGAGCCGAAATCGCATCCGCCCGAAGAACCTACGCGTGCTTCGCCGAATCTGCCGAGCTCGGCTCCGAGAAGATAGGTGGAGCCTCTCAGCTTTGAAACCATCTCGACAGGGGAAGTTCCGTTTACAAAATTCTTCGTATCGATCGCCACGGTGTTGTTGCCGAGACGCTCAACGACAGCGCCCATAGTTTCGAGGATCTTCAGCGAAAGCTCGACGTCGCTTACGGGAGGAAGATTCTCAACGACACAGCGGTCGCCGACGAGGATGCTTGCGAAGATTATGGGAAGTGCGGCATTCTTCATACCGCTGATATTTATATTACCGTACAGCGGCTTTCCGCCGCGCACCAAGATCTTTTTCATATATTAAAAGCCCCTTGCGAAGTTTAAGTCATACATAATATATTATATCATATCAGGACGAAAAATGGAAGTTATTTTTTGAGAAAATTGTAAATTATTTTGTGCGGTAATATGCGACTGCGAGATCGACGACCATGCCGTAGCTCTTTGTGCCGGGGGTGCCCTGGATGGTCAGATATGCATTGTTGACCGCCCCCGTGACGTTTGCGGCAACGTTTTCGCGGTATTTATCGAAAAAGGCACTGTATGCCGACATTTCTTTTCTTGCCGCGGGATCAAGCTTTGCGCGGACCTCGGCATAAGCGTCTTTATCCGCCGAATAAAGCGCGTTTGAAACGTATTCGTAGAGATTAAGATAGCCGCTGTATCGAATATATTCATCATCGGATGCCGCGCAGACCAGAAACGCAACGAAATTTGCCTCGTCCTCGCGCGCAATGCCGCGCTGATGCGCCATTTCGTGCGCGGCGGTATAAGGCAGGGTGTAATCGGGGAAATTGGTGTTGATATTCGCCTCACCCGAAAAATAGGTATAAACGCCCGAAATGTGGGTATAAGTCCAAGGTTCCGAAAGCATTACGGGCTTGACCTGCGATGGGAAACGCGAAACAAATGCGTGCTCGTCGCAGACCTTGTCATAAGCCTCAACGAGCTTGCGGCTGAGCTTACGGTACCCGTATGGCATAACGCTCGAGCCCGTGGACTTGACGGCGAGCTTATCCGCATACTTATTGATCTCCCCGACAAGGATCTCGGCGGTTTGGCGCAACTCTTCGGCGCTGACGTCGCGGCGGTCGATCTCAAGAAGCTCATCGACCGGACTTGTGTGATATCCCGCGCCGAAATTCAGCGCAAAGGTCGAGAAAAAGAGCGATGCGACAGACAGCGTTATCAGAAGGAACTTGCCGACCGAGCGCCAGCTGTCAACGTAGTGCTTATTGGCATAGATAATTATTCCCACGATCAGAAAAGGGCTGAAAATGATGAAAGCCTCAGCGACCGAGCAAGGCAGGATCCCCGAGATCTGCGCAAAGATCCCGCGCAAAAACGCCGCAGGATAGCGGTTGAAGAAATCGGCAAAGCCTTCAGAGAGGCTGTAAATCAGCATTATGACAAGAGAAAACGCCGCAAGCGCAAAGAGCACCCACGAAAAAACGGGCAAGCCCCAAAGCGTACGCTTCTTTTTTTCCTTGATCTCAATATTTTCGTTATTCATCATCTTTACTCCGTATCAGTTTTTCGTAAAGCGCGAGCATATCGTCGGGCAAGGGTGCGCTGACGGTTATGCTTCTGCCGTCCTCGGGATGTGAAAAGCTCATTCTTGCCGCGTGGAGCGCGTGGCGGTCGATAAGCTCGCTCCGCTCGCCGTAAAGGAAATCACCGACGAGAGGGCATCCGATATAGGACATATGTACGCGGATCTGGTGCGTTCTGCCCGTGAGCGGTCGCAGGACAACCATCGAATACTTGCCGTCTTTTGACACCGCCACGGTGTTATACTCGGTCCTTGCCTCTCTGCCCTCCGCGGAAACGGTTCTCATAAGTATGCCGACGTCGGCACGCGCGATCGGAGCGTCGATCACGCCGCGCATCGGCTCGGGAATGCCGCAGACTATTGCAACGTAGGTCTTCTTTATCTCCCCGTTCTTCATCGTCGTGAAAAGTCTGCCCGCGGAAATACGGTCGTTGGCTGTCAGCACGATGCCGCTGGTGTCACCGTCGAGTCGGTTGACGGGGCGGAAGACGAAGGGAACGCCCTTCACCGAGGCAAGATACGCAAGAGCGTTGGCAAGGGTATCGTCGAGATGGCCGTGGGATGGATGGGTCGGCATCTTGGGCGGCTTGTTGCAGACCGTGATCTGCGCATCGCGGTAGAGGATCTTTATCGGAAGCTTGCGGGGCACGACCGACTCCGCCTTCTCCTCTTCTCTGTCCTCAACGGCAAGCTCGACCAGGTCGCCCTCACGGAGCAGACGGCGCACCGTGACCTCTTCACCGTTGACCTTAAGTCCGCCCTCACGGTATTTGAGCACCTTTATCGTTCTTGTCGATAGCTTTAATTTGTTTTTCAGCAGGGTGGAAAGGCTGATGCCGTTTTCCTCCGCGCGCACGATCCTTTTCATTCCGCGCTCCTTCCCGATTTACTACCTATATTATATTATACCAATAATATCTGCGTTTTACTAAAATGTAACAAAATTTCCGCCGTTCCCTTTCGGAAACGGCGGAAATTTCGATTATTTTTCAAGTAGCTGATAGTAAAACGCAGTTTTACAATTGGCTAATTATTTATCAAGTGAGAGGAGATCCTCAAGAAGCTTGGGAAGAAGCACTTTTTCTACTCTCGTAGAAATCTTCTTCATCATGGAAGCAACGGTATTTCTGCCGTTCAGCACCATATCTCTGGGTGTCTGATGTACCGATTCAATATTCTTGGTATAAAGCACACCCGCGTCAACCTTGACGCTTTCATAGATCATATCGAGCATTCTCCAGGAATCGCTGTCCTCGAGATATCTGCCCTTGAGCGCGACCTCATAGTAGGTGGGAACGACCGACTTGTAGTTTTCGAGAGCCATTGCCTCAAGGACCGCGCCAAGCATCTGTACTCTTTCCGGATCACTCGCGAGAACGGAAGAAATACCGAAGGAGGTGAACTGGTCGTGCAAGAAAGTATAGTATTTTTCCTGGGCCTCATCATACTTCGGCATGGGAATTATGCCGTATTCATCCTGCATCGTGATGAGCTGCTCGGTCTCGACAGAGCCAAGACGCATCGTAATAGTGCCTACGCGACCGGAGGCAAAGAGATTGGACATGGCAGTCTGCTTGCCGTCATCGCCCGAGGACGTATCAAACCAGGCGTTGGATTCATTGAAGAGAACGATCAGCTTATCAACGACGTTGCTCATCTTTTCAATATCAAGGCTGAATACCAGGAGATTGTCTGAATCCTTTGCGAGGATCGGCATATCGCAGCTCGACCAATAGGGGTCGATATAGCTGAGAGATGAGCCTGCAAATCCTACCGTATCACCCTCGGAAACGGTACCGGAGCCATCGGCGTCCTTATAAAGGTCCTTCGAAAGCTGGATCTGATAGTCAAGAGTCCATCTTCCTTCATCAACGACGGTATAAAGATTTTCGCACTGGGCAGCCTCCAGCAGAGTCTTATTATAGAATGTAATGAACATAAGGCGGTAGAGCGAAAGCGCGAGAGCGCCCGTTGCAAGGTACTGCGAATTGCCGATAGATGCACTCTCATTGTAACCCTGCGACCAATAGATAGCGTCAAGGTCGAGATATTCACAGTCGGTAAGGTCAAGGAAAATATTCTCGCCGGTATACATAATAGTCGAGTAGGTACTGTTCGCCGCAATATCAAAATATGTCTCACCGCTGCTTGCGGCATTGCGGAGCTCCGTTGAAACAGCGTAAGCATCGCCGGTAAGCTGGATGCTTTCGAGTTCGACACCGAGCGTTTGCATTACTTTTTCGTTTCTTTTGTAAATTGCGTCGTTGACCATAGCGCCGTTTTGATCCTCTACCCACACCTCATCGCTGACGAACGCGCTGTCGCGGCTGAGGATGGTCACGGTCTCGCCCTTGTAATCGAGATCTTCGGGAAGAGTTGCGCTCTTGAGCTCTGTTTCTACGGGATCTGTTACAACATCGGTATCGGAGGGGGCAAGAGTTGCCACTCCGGGATCGGTGGTTTCGGTGCCGTCGTTTGTTTCCGCACAAGCAACAGCCATGGGAATGATCATGAGAATTGCGAGGATAAATGCTAAAACTTTCTTTGCCATGATGTAAAATCCTTTCAGAATTATATTGTCACGAACTTCATGGAAGTTTCGCAAGCTTTTTGTTAATCGAAGTCAGATCCTTCTTTATCAACGCCGAGAATTTCTCTTCACCCGAAAGAGCCTTGCCTGCGGCACCGTAGGTGGCATCCTTGAGTCCTTCGTAATAACCCGCGAAAACGCGTTCGAAGGTAAATGAAGTTTCCTGCGAGAGGAGCTTGTTCAGAACCAGACAGGAATTATTGTCGCGGATGTGCTCCTTGATCGAGATCGAAAGATACTGATCTCTCATCCAATCTCCGGAAGCCGCATTCAGCGCGGTGATCCAGATGCTGGTCTGTTCAAGACGGGTATTGGTTGCGGGAATGCAGACGACGGGTCGGCTGTCCGAAAAGGCGCCGAGATCCTTTTCCGAAGGAAGGGTCAGAAGTCCCCATTCGACCTGCTTATCGTAAAGATCGAGCATTTCGGAAAGAGTTCCGAGATAGAAGGGGATCTTGCCCTCGATAAACTTGTCGCGGGGCGACGCTCCTCCCTCTGCGGCAGTGTAGAAAGTCAGCCTGCCGATAGATTCGATAACCGAATCAACAGTGAGTGCGTCGGTATCGGAAACGTTTATCTTCGGAACGCCCGAGGCATCCTTCGTGATAAATTCGATTCCCGAAAGATAGGGAGCGATCTCACCGGGGAGCGCGTTTGCGCCGTCCCTGATCGCCATATCGGCTTCTTTGTCCGCAAGCACGGAGGAAACGGTATAGAGCATCTCCCAGGTCACTTTGCCTTCAAGAGCTGCATCGTAAAGCATCTTTTCGGCATCCTTGCCAACCAGAGTGCGGTTAAAATAGATAGCGTAAAGGCATTCGGGGGCATCGGCACCTGCGCCGAGGTCAAAATAGCGGGAAGATCCCACGTTTCCGTCCTGCGGTCCCTCGTTAATATCATAAAAAGGAAGCGAACGCATATCCTTGAGCAGTCTCTTTGAGAGGAATCTGCCCGTATCGGCGGCGGAAAGGACGATAACATCGAGATAAAACTCTGTAGTGGTGCCCGAAGACACCGAAACCCGGATATCCTCGTAAAGCTTATCGCTTGTAACCGCGCCCTCATAGATAGTACGCACGGAGGAGGAATATTTTTCCTCGATCATTGCGTTTCTGTTGGTGCGCGCCGCGTAAAGCGGGGATCTTTCATCCGAAAAGAACACGTCCACGGTGTTATCAGCCGCGGCGTAGATCAGTGCAAATCCCGAAATATCGATGGATTCACCAAGCTGATCGAGTCTCCACTCCGCCTCGTCGAGTCTGGAGGGGAACTCCACCCTTTGAGGAGGATCGGTCTCAACGTCCGGAGCCTCGGTTTCAAGAGGAGCCTCGGTGGTCTCCGCCTCTTCCGTAACAATGCCGCTTCCCTCGGGCGAGGGTTCGGTCTCGGGGATCACGGTGGTTGCGGGAGCCTCGGTTTCGGGTCTGTTGATGATTATAACTCCGCAGGACGAAAGCGCCGAAAGCATCAAAGCAAGCGTGAGCACAAGCGCCGCCGTCCTTGCGGTGCGGGGTAAATTTTTCAGTTTCATTGGAATAAAGTTGTTCTTTGCAATCAGCCGCGGGTAATGGTTACGATATAACCGCTGTAGTTGTTACCCGAGACGGTATAAATGGAAGGATCGTTCGGCACGGGAACAGTGGTGGTCGTACCGCTCTGTGCCGCTACGAAATAGATCTCGTAATTCTTGCCGTCAACGTCGAAAACAAGGTGGTTGCCCTCGTAGGTGCAGTTTTCAAGCGCCGCAAGATATTCCTCGAGGCAAAGATTGTTCGCCATCATATAATATGCGTGAGGAACGCCGACGTATCTGTAATGCCAACGGTCGGAGGTGATTCCGGTAATGGCATCCTTATCGGGAGCAAAGCGGCGGACGAAACCGTGCTTGTACGCATTCGAATTCATCCAAGAAAGGATGGAGATACAGGTCTGGGTCGTATCGTCAAAGGCGTAGGTCGCCTTCTTGTCCTTATCCCAGATCTGAAGGTCGATGCCGTAGCCGGTGTGGTGCTCGCTGTAGCCGGGGAGCGCCGCGGTTGCGGGATAGCGGTTCGAAAGATCCTGCTGGGTCTCGTAAGAACGGTAACCCGTGCCGATCTGAAGGTTATTGAGTCCGGTTTCGGTATAAAGCGCATTTGCCATCTGGAGCAGGGCGCGTGCCGCAACAGCCTCGAGCTGAACAGCGCTGTCAACGAAATAGTTGCAGTGGTAATCGTTTGCGTAATACTCGTCATATACCTTAAGCATACTTGCCTGCGATGCGGGGAATCTGTATGCATACTGAGTATTTACAAGAATGAGCGAGCCTGCATAAAGCGCTTCGTTGCTGATCTGGATGGTGGTGTAGCCGGAAATCTGAGGAGCTGTCGTGGTGCTGCCGACGGGAGCTGTGGTGACCTCGCCGCCCGCGGATGTGGTGTCGGAGGGACCTGCCGTTACGTCGGGTCCTACGGGCGCGGTGTTGGTGCCCGCGGAGGGAGAACGGAGCTTGATGGGATTACCGCTCTTATCCTCAAGAGTGATCTCGTTGATCGCCCAGAGAGCATCGGCATCTTCCGTCAGGATAACTCTTACCGCAGTCGCGTTGAAGGTAGCCGCTCCGATGGTATAGGTCTTCTCGTCTGCGGAGGAATGAGAAGTCACGGTCTTCCACTCGCCGTCAACCTTGAGTTGGATATCACAGCCGCGGATATAGTATTCCGCCTCGGTGGAGGCAAAAACGATCTTTCCGACGTCTGCCTGAGCCTCAAACTCACAGCTGAAGAAGGAGCCTGCACTCTGATCGGTCACCGAAAGCATATAGGTATCATTCTTTCCGTCGTATGCGTTTGACATCGCGTGGCTGTCGGAAACGATACCGGGGGTATTGGTTCCTTCGCCCTCGTATCCGTCCGTCGTGTCATCACCCGCGGAGCCGACGAGATCGGCAATAACGAGAGCGATCGCCACGATGAGAGCTATAATGAGAAGCGCGAGGAGAACGAAGAATACCATCTTGTTCTGATTGTGCTTTCTTCCGCGGTCACGGCGTGGTGCATATCTTGTCGTGGTGTACTTTTGAGTTGTAGATTTGGGATTGTTGTTCATTGCGGTCTCCTTTCGGGTAGTGGGGGAGAAATTCAAAGAGAAGGGGGCGTTTATTCATACTGTGCGAATTCCCGTTCCCCTTCTCTCGAAGCGTCGTTATTTACTTATTTAGCGTCCTTGATGGAGAAGTCCATTCTGCCCTTCTTGTCAAGGCCGATGTACTTGACCTTAACGGTGTCGCCGAGCGAGAGAACGTCCTCGACCTTGTCGATACGGCGGTCAGCGATCTTGGAAATGTGAACCATTCCCTCCTTGCCGGGAGCGTACTCAACGAAGCAGCCGAACTCCTTGATGCCGGTTACCTTACCGGTGTAAACAGCGCCAACCTCGGGCTCGAAGCAGATAGCGTCGATAATAGCCTTCGCTGCGTCAGCCGAAGCACGGTTAACTGCTGCGATATATACGGTGCCGTCGTCCTCGATGTCGATCTTCGCGCCGGTATCAGCGGTGATCTTCTGGATCACGGAGCCGCCCTTACCGATAACTTCGCGGATCTTGTCGGGATCGATCTTGACGGTCATCATCTTGGGAGCATATGCGTTGACCTCTGCGCGGGGTGCGTCGATAGCCTTGAGAATTACGTTGTCGATGATATAATCACGTCCTGCGTGAGTGGATTCGAGAGCTTCCTTGATGATCGCGGGGGTAAGACCGTCAATCTTGAGGTCCATCTGGATGGAGGTGATACCCTTGTGAGTACCTGCAACCTTGAAGTCCATGTCGCCGTAGAAGTCTTCGAGACCCTGG
>JAZSLM010000024.1:0-5275 GCA_045535375.1 Eubacteriales bacterium | reverse complement strand
TTTGCCTGCTGCTGACAAATATTTGTCAGCCAAAAAATCTCCGACCTCAAAGCCTTAATTTTTAGGTGATTTTTGGTGCGGAGGACGACGCAAGGTATTAACCTTGCTAGGACGACAAGCCGAAAAGCGCCAAAAATTAAGACTTTGAGGCTGGTTCGGATTATTCTTGTCACCCTAGATCAGATTTTCGGCTCTCATAAGCTCGTAAAGGACTTCCGCCTTGTCGGCACTCATAGGTGTCAAGGGCAGACGGAGGAAGTTTTCGCCGAATCCCATAGCCGCGCAGGCAGCCTTTGCGGGGATCGGGTTGACCTCCGAGAAGAGGGCGTTGATGAGGGGTATGTAATGCAGCTGCATCTCTCTTGCACCCGCGACGTCGCCCGCGAGGAATTTCTTGCACATAGCGGAGGTCTCTGCGGGAAGAATGTTCGAGAGGACCGAGATAACGCCCTTGCCGCCGAGCGACATTATCGGCACGATCTGGTCGTCGTTGCCCGAGTAGATGTCCATCTTGTCGCCTACAAGCGAAGCAAGCTCGGCGATCTGCGAGATGTTTCCGCAGGCTTCCTTGATAGCAACGATGTTTTCGTGCTCTGCAAGACGAGCCGCAGTTGCGGGAAGCAGGTTGCATCCGGTACGCGAGGGTACGTTATAGAGTATGCAGGGTTTGTCGGAAGCTTCCGCGATCTTGAGGAAAGAGAGCTCCATTCCCGTCTGGGTCGCCTTGTTGTAGTAAGGGGTGACGAGAAGCATCGCATCGGCGCCGACCGCGCAGGAATATTTGGTCAGCTCGATAGCGTACGCGATATCGTTCGATCCGGTGCCCGCGATGACGGGTACTCTGCCCGCGGTGCGCTCAACGCAGAATTTGATAGCCGCCTTGTGCTCGGCATCGTCGAGGGTCGAACCCTCGCCCGTAGTGCCGACGGCAACAAGCGCGTCGATGCCGTTTTCTATCTGGAAATCAATAAGTTTGCCGAAATTTTCAAAGTCGATGCCCGATTCGGTGAGGGGGGTGACAAGGGCGGTAGCCGCGCCCGTGAAAACAGTCTTCTTCATTATATTTATACCTCTTAAAAATTAATTACACATGAAAAAAGGCAGCCGCAGAAAGCAACCACCACTACGCCCCAAAGCAGGGCAAACGGTATTGGATAGCTCTCCGCA
Source organism: Eubacteriales bacterium (assembly GCA_045535375.1). Classification (GTDB taxonomy): domain Bacteria; phylum Bacillota; class Clostridia; order Oscillospirales; family CAG-272; genus CAG-390. The sequence goes on along the minus strand of JAZSLM010000024.1, from coordinate 4,108 downwards.
AAAGCGACAGCAGGGCGGATCTTATCCGAACTGCCAGCAAAACGCCCGCCGCGGCGCTCCACTTCGGCACCCGTACCTTTCCCGCGTGACTTTGGCAGTCATTTTTCCGCGGTAATCTTTACAAGGTGCGCCTCTATCAAACATTTTTTACATTTTACCATACTTTTGCGCGTTTGTCAATACCCAAAAGCCAAAAAAATCATTATTTATAAAAAATCACGTCGGCGAAGCCGACATATCGTGTGAAACATATCGTATCCGAAGGATATATCGTGCCGAAGGCATATCGTGTCGAAGACCGGAATGGGTAAACACGATATATTCGCTGCGCGAATGCGATATACCGTTTGCCTTCGGCAAACAATACGATATATGCGCGTAGCGCATACGATATGTTTGCTGCGCAAACGTGAACGCTCGTTGTATTATTTTTTGCTACAATAGCGTTTTCGGCTCGTGCTATATTGTTTATACATTTTCTCAAAACCCCTTGCATTTTTCTCAAAAATGTGTTATCATAATAGTATAAAGCAGAAAAGGAGCGATCACAATGGGACTTGCCGAATCGGGCGAGATGTATCTCGAAACAATATACGTGCTGACAAGGCATTCGACCTCTGTGCGTTCTATCGACGTTGCCGAGAGTATGGGTTACTCGAAGCCGAGCGTCAGCCGAGCCATCGGTATTCTGAAGGCGGGCGAATATATCGAGGTTGACAAGTCGGGATTTATCACCCTGACCGAAAAAGGTGTCAACAAAGCCGAAGAGCTTTACGAGCGGCACACGATCCTGACCGACCTTCTCATTTCGCTCGGCGTTGACCGCGAGATCGCGGCAGTTGACGCCTGCAAGATCGAGCACGTCATAAGCGCGGAATCCTTTGAGGCGATAAAAAATTATATAAGTAATAAGTAAAATCAAAAATGCGGCGAATATCGGAAAACCGATATTCGCCGCTTTTTTTCGTAGTGAGGTTAATTTATTTCGGGTATTGCTTTAAGCTCGCCGGTTGTGAGGTTGAGGGCATAAGTTCCGCCGGGCATAATATCGCACGCGAGGGGAATGTCGCCGATCAGGTAGTCCCCGACGAAGCAGTAGGGCATAAAACCGAGTTCGGGGCGATCGAAAACAAGCTTCTTGTTTTCTCCTCGCAAATCGGTAGAATATATCTTTCCGTCCTCTTCGCGAATAATGCCGAACTTATCTGCGCCGGGCACATAACGCTTCACAGGGGCGCCGAAATTGAGCGTGAACATCGAATCGGTTGCAATGTCGTACACGCGCATATTATATCCGTTCTTCTCGTAATTTTCTTCAACGATCGGCTCGTATGCATAGATTCCGCTCATAATCATAAGGTCGAAATTGAGCACTTCCTCTTTTTTGAGGTTATTGCCCGAATGATCGGTTGACCAGACCACGGAGGGAGCGCGGAGCGAGTTGCGCTTTTCGGCAAAGAACATGCGCTTGTTTGAAAGCCCGACCATGTGCATATCTTCGGGCTCGTCGCACAAATACTCGATCGTGTCGGTCTTGGGGTCGTAGCAAGATACGTATTCACGTGCTGTTCCCGTTACGTTATCTACATCCCTCATATTCAAATAAGCCTTGCCGTCCATAGGGAAGGCAGTCGAAGGGTATGTGATGATATTGCCCGATGCGGTATCTTCGATGACTCTTGATTCACCCGTTTTCATATTATAAAAGTGAATCTCCGATTCATACTTACCTTTTCCGTCGATCTGATACATACACCAGTCACCAAGGATCTCGATATATCGGATATCCCACCCTATCGGCACGATAGCGGGGCAGTATTCGCCCGAGGATGGGCAATTCGGATCGACACAGATTCTCTTTGTCGTACCCGTCGCGGGATCATAAGCCGCCAAGACCCGAATATTGGATGCGAGAACGTCCGCAACGTGTATCCACTTGCCATCGTATTCAGCACCGCTGCCTGCGGAACCGCCGTAAAACAGCCAACCGTTTGTGAAATATTCCTCGGGAACTTTGTCAACCACGGGCGGTTCGGTTTCGGTGGTTTCGAGAATATTTGATTCGGTTCCTTCCACCGTTCCCGCGGGGTTGAAAATATTCGGGATCAGCTTCACAAGTCTGCCCGCGAGCGGGATCGCCGCGCCGAGGAGCAACGCGCAGGCAACGAGCACTGCCGCGGTGCGGATCGAGCGCAATACTACCACCTTTTTCGGCAAGGGCTTGCCGGGTTCGTTTTTCAGATCAAGATTATCGACGACCTCGGCAACGTAAGCCTCGTCGAGATAATCGAGCATTTCGAGCGGTCTTGAATCCTTAAGAATTTTGTTCTTTTTCATACCGTTATCCCCTCCTTTTTCAGTTCATCGGCAAGTTTTGCGCGGGTGCGTGAGAGCGACATTTTGATCTTGCTCTCGCCAAAGCCCGTTTGCGTGCGAATCTGATCGTAGCTCATGCTCAGCCAATAGCGCATTACGAATATCCTTCTGTCGTCCTTTGAGAGTTTACCAAGACAGCGGTTCATTACCTCACCCGCGCGGCGAGCCTCGAACTGCGCGGCGAGATCGGTCTCATCGGGGATCATCGAAAGGAACTCGTCGCTGACAATATGCACGTGCCCGCCGCGTTTCCAGGCATTGCCGGCACGGCTTTTGCTGATCGCGATATGCCGCACGGTCGTTGACAGAAATGCCGAAAGGCTTTTCGGCTTCGCGGGCGGGATCGAGTTCCAGAGCGCGAGAAGCGCGTCGTTGATGCACTCTTCCCTGTCCTCGCGAACCGAAAGATAGTTTTTTGCGACGTAATGGCAGAGCGCAGTGTACTTTTCCTCTGTTTCCTTGATCGCATTTTCATCGCGTGCAAAAAAGAGTTCTATAATTTTTTCGTCGTTCATGTCTGAAACCTCCTTTCACCGTGATAGTCGCAAAACACGCCGCAAATGTCACATGATTTCGAAAAAAATTTGAAAAATTGTGGAACTGCACCAATCGGGAGGGTGGGTTTTGTGCAATTCCACAAGTGGTTAGGTAAATAATACTATATACTATTAAAAAGCATTTGACAGCCACTGAATTTTATTGGGCACAAAAGGGGTCCCCTCATCACCCGCTACGGCGGGAGCTTCTCCCAGGAGAAGCCTTAAGTGGTTGGTGCAATAATTTAGTTTCTACAGTAACATTAGGCAGATTTTTAATCTATCATAACAAAATGAAATTCAGATATTGAAAACGCTATGATTGCGTACTGTTTTTTCGATTAAAATTTTCGATGTTTAGAATATATCAAACGAAGCTGAGAGTAACCCAAGGCTTCTCCTGGGAGAAGCTCCCACCGCAGCGGGTGATGAGGGGACACCGTCTGTACTGCATTTTATCCAGAAAGACAAACGCTTCTATAAATCATCAAAGAGCTTTATTGTTCCTTATTTATAAAACGCATTTCCCCCGATGAACTCGCGGATGATGCTGGTGGGCGGGATCTCGTCGTCGATATCCGCCTCGTGGATATAGTTGAGCACCTTTACCATCGCGCGGACCTGCTCGTAGCAATCCTCGTGCGGTTCAACGGCATCAAGAAGCGGGAAGATGTGCTTTTTGAGCACGGCAAGCTCATAGAGCGCCGAGCTGTTGAAGATGACGTCCGCCTCTTCCTGGAAGGGCAGGATCCATCTTCCCTCTCCGCGGCGCACCGAATCCCACATTGAAAGCGTTTTTTGCACCGAGGCACCGCGGGTATCGTAATCGCGCACGGTCCTGCGGAGGAGGCGCAGATAGCTTGTGGGAATGCGATTGTGATAATCAAGGCTGAGGGGCAGAAGCGGGCTGATAAAGATCTTGAATACCGCGCTCTTTTCGAGCTCCTTCGGCAAAAGAGTGGGATTGAGCGCGTGAATGCCCTCAACGATGATGATCGCATTTTCGTCGAGCTTCAGCTTGTGCCCGCGCCACTCGCGGCGGCCTGTTTTGAAATTAAATGCGGGAAGCTCGACCTCCCCGCCCGCAAGCAGGGCGGCAAGCTGTTCGCCGAAAAGGGCGGTGTCGATGGTGTTGATGTGCTCGAGGTCGAGCTCACCCGCCTCGTTCGGCGCGATCTTGTCGCGGTCGATGTAGT
>JAZSLM010000045.1:0-6080 GCA_045535375.1 Eubacteriales bacterium | reverse complement strand
TTTGCCTGCTGCTGACAAATATTTGTCAGCCAAAAAATCTCCGACCTCAAAGCCTTAATTTTTAGGTGATTTTTGGTGCGGAGGACGACGCAAGGTATTAACCTTGCTAGGACGACAAGCCGAAAAGCGCCAAAAATTAAGGCTTTGAGGCTGGTCCGAATTATTTTTGTCACCTAAAGATAAATATACATTGTTCATTATAGCACAAACAATTTCATTTTGCAATACTTTTTTTATATTTTCTTCCCTTTTGTGACCGAAATTTCAATAAAATGTAAGAAAAAATCATACTATTGACACTTTTGTCGAAATATGATATAATAAAACAAGGTATATCTATAAGGAGATACGTCTTGTGAAAGAAGTATTTGACATTATTTTTAAGTTTATAAAAGAAAACGCCCGGAGGATCGCGCTCTGCGCCTTGCTGATCATTCTTGGCGGTGCGATCATTGCCGTGTCGCTCTCGATGATCCTTGACCGAGGCGAAGAAGCCGAAACCACGGCGGCACCGGAAACTACGGTCGTTCCCGAAACCACGGTCGCGCCGGAAACTACGCTCGGAGCGGATACAACGGTCGAGCAGGATATCACGGTCGTTCCCGATACGACGGCAGTACCCGACACAACGACCGCGCCCGATACCACAGCCGAGGCGGTAACCACCTCACCCGAAACTACAACCGAACCCACGACTACAGCAGAACCCGAAGTCACCACGGTTCCCGAGCCCGAAACCACCGCTGAACCGGAGGTTACTACGGTTCCCGAACCCGAAACTACCGTCGAACCCGAGGTCACCACGGTTCCCGAACCCGAAACCACCGCTGAACCCGAGGTGACCACGATTCCCGAGCCGGAAACTACAACGGCTCCCGAAACTACCCTTCCCGAGACCACCGCGGGCATCGAAGACGAGGCTTCCGCGCTTGAAGAGATCCTCAAGCCCGCGCAGATCACGCTTCTGCGCCCCGTTGCATCGGGCGTGCTGACGAAATCGAACGACAAAGCCGTCATCGACTATTCGAACACGGAGGACGGCTACGTCATGGTGAGATACACCGTCGAATCGGCGGTCAAGCTCAAGGTCCAGGTCAAGGGACCCACCACGACCTACACCTACAACATAAACCCCTTCGAATGGAACGTCTTCCCCCTCTCGGACGGAAACGGCTCATATCAGATCAAGGTCTTCCGCAACACCACGGGCAACAAATACGCAAACGTGCTCTCCGAGACTTTCTCCGTCACCCTTGCCGACGAATTTGCCCCCTTCCTGCGCCCGAATCAGTACGTCAACTACGAAAACGCGACCGAAACGATGAACAAAGCGGCACAGATCGTTGCGGGAAAGAGCGACCTGCTCCAAAAGGTCGAGGCGGTCTACTCCTTCGTTGTGGAAAACATTTCCTACGACTACGAGGAGGCGGCAACCGTTCAGAGCGGCTATCTTCCCGACCTTGACGAGGTCCTTCGCACACGCAAGGGCATCTGCTTCGACTACGCCGCGCTGATGACGGGTATGCTCCGCTCGCAGAACATCGCCTGCAAGCTCGTTGTCGGATATGCGGGAAGCGCTTATCACGCGTGGATCAGCGTCTGGTCGCCCGACAGCGGTTGGATAAGCGGCGCCATCTTCTTCAACGGAGTTGAATGGCAGCTGATGGACCCCACCTTCGTTTCGACGGGCGGTCCCGATGCCACCACGGGAGTTACCTACACCTCAAAATATATTTATTGACGGGTTGGATCAAAAAATGAAAAAACCTCAACTCAACTATTTAACCTACGCCTCGCTTTTCCGCAGCCTTGCGCTGATGACCCGGTCGGGCGTCACGCTTGCCGACGGATTTCTCATCATCGCGGACGAGGAAAGCGACGAAGCCTATTCCTCGATGCTCCGCAGGATCGCGGAGGATCTCGAATCGGGCGAGGCGTTCTTCTCCGCGCTTGAAAAGACCGAAGCCTTCCCCGCTTACGCAACGGGTCTTATCGACGTTGCCGAAAGAGTGGGCAAGCTCGAGGAAACGCTTTCCGCCCTCTCGCGCTATTACGAGGAGCGCGAAAGAATGAAGAGCAGCATTCTCCACGCGCTGACCTACCCATCCGTCATCCTTCTGATGATGTTTGCCGTCATCGTCGTTCTGCTTGCAAAGGTGCTTCCCGTATTCGACGAGGTCTACGGCTCTCTCGGAAGCTCGCTGACGGGATTCGCGGGCGGACTTCTCGCAGTCGGCGAGTTTCTCTCCGCCGCGATGCCCTATATCGGCACCGTGCTCGGTTTTGCCGTCGTGATCGGAGCCGCGATCGCGCTCTCGCCCTCTCTGACCGAAAAGATCAAGAAGCTCTCTCTCCGCCTTTTCGGCGACCGCGGTGTCGCGCGCAAGATAAACAACGCGCACCTTGCCGAGGCACTTTCGCTGGCGCTTTCAAGCGGAATGCCCGTTGAGGAAGGCTTGGAGCTTGCCGAGCGTCTGCTTTCCGACACTCCCGGCGCGCTCGCGCGCTGCAAGGGTTGCCGAAAAGAGATCGAAGAGGGCGAGCCCCTTCCCGAAACGCTTGAAAAATACTCGTTTCTCACCAAATCCTCCTGCCGAATGCTGAATCTCGGCATCAGATCGGGCAACGTTGACGGCGTTATGGAGGATATCGCGCGCAGAATGTCGGACGAAGCCGAATCGGCACTCGAAGCGGCAACCTCGCGCATCGAGCCCGCGCTCGTTCTCGTCACCTCATTCCTCGTCGGCGCGATACTGATCGCGGTCATGCTTCCCCTTATCAACATTATGAAAGCGCTCGGTTGAAAATGAAAAAGAACAAAAAACTCCTTCTCTCCCTCCTAGCCCCCCTGCTTGCCGTTTGCATTCTGACCGTCTTTGTCGCCGCGGTATCGAACCTTGGCGGTGACAGAGTGCTCGAGGAAAAGGCAAGGCTCGAGGAAGCGCTCGCCCGCGCGGCGGTTTCCTGCTACGCCACCGAGGGCGCTTATCCCCCAACGCTTGAGTATCTTGTGGAAAACTACGGAGTCAGGATCAACGAAAAGTATTTCACCGTCATGTACGAGCTTTACGCCTCGAACCTGATGCCCGATATCACTGTCATTTATAACGGAAAATGAAAGCTAAGATAAAAAAAGCCGATGCCTCGTCGCTTGCCCCTCTCTTTCTTTTTGCGCTCTTTGCGATAAGCTCGGTCTTCGTTCTGCTTTGCGGCGCGAGGATCTATAAATCCATGGTCGCAAGGGACGGCGAAAGCTATGAGCGGCGCACGGTTTCGCAGTACGTCGCCACACGCCTGCGCCAGAGCGACAGGGACGGCGCTTACTATATCGGGGATTTCGGATCCCTTGCGCCCGCCGCCGAGGGCGACACGCTCTTTTACCTCGAGGAGATCGACGGCGAGGAGTATCTTACCCGCATCTACTGCCACGAGGGTTACCTTTGCGAGCTTTTTTCGACCGCTGACGGCGGATTTACGAAGGGCGACGGCGAAAAGGTGATTCCCGTTTCGTCGCTGTCGTTCAGGAACGAAAACGGACTCATCGTTGCCGATATCGTCTTCTCGGACGGCTCAAAAGGATCACTTGACGTCGCGCCGAGAAGCGGAAGGGAGACGGGCAGATGAAAAACAAAGCTTTTCTCCCGCTTTTTGAGCTGATAATCATGATCGGCATCTTCGCCGCGGCGTCGGCGGTCTGCCTTTCGGTGTTCATCAAAGCCGACAGGATATCGCGGAGAGCCGAGAACCTCGACCGCGCCGTTGAAGCCGCAGAAAACGCGGCGGAGATCATCAAATACACCCGCGGCGACCTTGAAGCCGCGGCAGAGCTGCTTTCGGGCAGGACCCGATCGGGCTCGGTCGTCGTCTGCTTTGACGCCGATTGGAACCCCACGGACGCCGAAAACGCCGTTTTCAGAGTCGATGCCATCAATTACGAGGGAGCTCTGCTCGGCAAGACCGACATCATCGTTTATTCGGGTGACGTCCTGATCTACGAGCTGACCGTAGGCTGGCAAAAGGAGGCGCGCGATGGAAACTAAAAAAAGAGCACAGATGCCAACCGTCGGCGGCACCTCGCTTCTCGTCATCTTCGCCGTTCTCTGCCTTACGACCTTCTCCGTCCTTTCGATAGCGACGGCGGAAGCCGATGCGCGCGGCGCGCGCGTTTCCGCAGGTGCAGTCAGGTCCTTTTACGACGCCGACCTTGAAGCCGAGGAGATCTTCTCCCGCATCCGCGCGGGCGAGATGCCCGAGGGCGTGACTTTTGACGGCAATATCTACTCCTACACCTGCAAAATATCCGAAACTCAAACGCTTTTCGTCGAGATCGAGGCGAAAGACGGCACCTTCACCGTCCTGCGCTGGCAGGCGGCTTCGCTTAATACATAGTACCTTGTTTCAATAATAAGTTGATACTTGGTGATTACAAATAAAGTTAAAACTCAATTTGGAAGGCTATGCTTGTACTCCTCATCGGCTCGTAAAACCCGACTGTTCGCCGTAGGCGAACTGTTCAATTAACCCGGTTATCCGCAGTTATTGGCGGGTCTGACGGTTTTTCGCAGAAAAACGGAGGCGTTCAGCCGACGAGTAAGACCCGACTGTTCGCCGTAGGCGAACTATGCCTTCCCCGGTGGGGGAAGGTGGCTCGCTTGCGAGTCGGATGAGGCGCCTAATAAGATACAGTTTTTCGCGTCAGCGAAAATCTTCCAAAACATAGCCAACTCAATTGTTTGTTCTGAATTCAGATTGCAAATTAATACAACGCAAAGGATACTTGCAAAATTCAATTTAGATAGTACTTTTTCATTTAGGCAATTGGGAAGATTTTCTCGCTTCGCTCGAAAAACAGTATCTTATTGAAACGCCTCATCCCCCACATACGTGGGTCCCCTTCCCCCACCGGGGAAGGCTGATTTCGCCTGCGGCGAACAATCGGCTCTGACGAGCCGCTGAGATCAGAAATACCCGAACTAATTATTCTTGTCAACATAAAGAAAGGCAAATTTGAAATGGCTGACCTTAAAAGTTATCTTACCCGCGCGGTAGCCGAGCAGGCTTCCGACCTCTTCATCATCGCAGGAGGTCCCATCAGCGCAAAGATCGACGGACGCATCCGTCCGCTTGAAGAGTGCAAGCTTCTTCCGCCCGACACCGAAACTCTCATCGGCGAGATCTACGCTCTTGCGGGCAGAAGCAACGAAAAATATCTTGCCACGGGCGACGACGACTTTTCCTTCGCCATCCCCGGACTTTCGCGCTTCCGCGTGAACGCATACCGTCAGCGCGGCTCGCTTGCAGCCGTAGTTCGCGTGGTTTCCTTCGATATTCCCAAATATGACGAGATCCACATTCCCGAATCGGTCATGGAGCTTGCCTCGATCACGCACGGAATGATCCTCTTCACCGGCACTGCGGGAAGCGGTAAATCGACCACGCAGGCGTGCCTTATCGACCGCATCAACAAGACCCGCCCCTGCCACATCATCACCCTTGAGGACCCGATCGAGTATCTGCACCGCAACGATCAGAGCATCATAAGCCAACGCGAGATCGCGATCGACACCGCGGATTATCTTTCCGCCCTCCGCGCCTGTCTGCGCCAGGCTCCCGACGTCATCCTTCTGGGCGAAATGCGCGACGGCGAAACGATCCGCACTGCCATCACCGCGGCGGAGACCGGCCACACCGTCATCGCCACGATGCACACAAAGGGCTCGGTCAACGCCATCGACCGTATGCTTGACTGCTTCTCGGGCGCGCATCAGGCGCAGATCCGCTTCCAGCTTGCAACCGTTCTTCGCACCGTCGTTTCTCAACAGATGATCCCCGCAGCGGACGGTAGCGAGATCCCCGCTTTCGAGCTTATGCACGTCAACAGCTCGATCCGCGGCATGATCCGCGACAACAAGAACTATCAGATCGAAAACGCCATCAACGCCGGCCGCCACGAGGGTATGATCTCAATGGACCAATCCCTCGCCGAGCTCTATCACTCCGGCAAGATCACACGCGAGACCGCCGTCAATTACGCCGAGCATCCGGATCAGATCGTAAGGCACCTTTGACGCTTCGCGTAG
>JAZSLM010000053.1:0-16021 GCA_045535375.1 Eubacteriales bacterium | reverse complement strand
AGCTCTGCTCTATATGTGTTCGTCTCCGAATACTCATGCGGTAGCCGTTATGATCGACGGCAGGCTTGCGGCATACGGAGGATGCGAGTTCGTACCACCAGAGGCAAATATCGTAAATATCGCAACACACCCCGATTACCGCCGCCGCGGCTGTGCATCGGCACTTATTGACGCGCTTGAAGAATTCCTTTCTTCAAAGGGTGTGGACAGTATTTTTCTTGAAGTCCGTGTATCGAACACCCCCGCGCGTGCTCTTTACGAAGGTAAGGGCTTCAAGGTTGTGGGTACGCGCAAAAATTATTACCGTTTCCCCACGGAGGACGCGGCAGTTATGTTAAAAACTATCAGTTAAGGCAGAAATAAAAATAAAATGTTGATTCTTGGAATTGAAACATCCTGCGACGAAACAAGCGCCGCCGTTGTCGGCGACGTGGGAGAGGGCGGCAAACTTGTCGCACTTTCGAATATCGTTGCATCTCAGATAGAGACCCATCGCCTTTACGGCGGAGTTGTCCCCGAAATCGCGGGTCGCGCGCATATCGAGGCTATTTCGAACGTTGTCGAGCGTGCCCTTTCGGAGGCAAACGTTGAAATATCCGATCTTGACGGAGTGGCGGTAACCACGCATCCCGGACTTATCGGCGCCCTCCTTGTCGGAGTAAATTTTGCAAAGGCATTTGCTTTCGCGAATAAGCTCCCTCTTATCTCGGTCAACCATATCCACGCTCACACCGCGGCGTCGTATCTGACCGAAAATCCACCGAAGCCACCTTATCTTTCGCTTGTCGTTTCGGGCGGACATACCTCCTTTTATCTTGTGAGATCCTATACCGAATACGTCGAGCTCGGCGGCACGCGTGACGATGCGGCAGGCGAGGCTTTCGACAAGATCGGAAGAGTTATCGGCTTGCAGTATCCTGCTGGTGCAGCTATGGACAGACTCGCTCACGAGGGCATAGCTTCGGGAAGAATGCTCGATCTTAAGCTCCCCACTCCCGCACTCACGGGAGATAATCTTGATTTTTCCTTCAGCGGGCTCAAAACAGCCGCGCTGAACTATCTCAATAAACTCGCACAGCAAAATGTCGAGGTCGATCGCCCCGCGTTTGCGGCTCTCTATACCGATACCGTTTGCTCTGCGATCGCAAAGAAGATCGGTCCCGCGATTAAGATGTCGGGAGTAAAGCAACTTGTTATGTCGGGTGGTGTTGCTGCGAATTCGCATCTCCGCGCCGCTGTCGGCAAGGCTTGCGAAAAGGCGGGTGCTGAGCTCATTCTTCCTCCCGTTTCGCTTTGCGGCGATAATGGCGTTATGGTCGCGGCGCAGGGCTACTACGAGCTGAAGGCAGGCAGGATCGCCGATACCTATCTCAATGCCTCGGCATCGGACGACTGATCGGAGAATTATTATGAATACAAAAGAAAATAAAAAACTCTGCGTCAATTACGGCACCGGTGTCGTTGTTCTCCCCGAAGCTGTCAGAAACTCGCTTTCTTCCGCAAAGAAGACGGATATTATCGTACTGATCACACTTCTTTCAGACGTCACCGCAGACGTTGCGGCAATTGCGGAAAAATGTTCTGTAAGCGAGGATGCGGTAGAAAAAGCCATTGCATTCTGGCGCGGCGCGGGGATCCTTTCCTACGAAAAAGAAGAGGTGCAGGGAAAAGAAGAAAAGGTTGAAGAAAAGCCCAAAAAGGTCGGCAAACGCGAGGACCTCGGTTCGCTTCCCAGCTATTCGAGCACCGAAATTGCCGATATGGTCGAAAACGACCGCGACGTTGCTCTCATGATCGATGAATGCGAACGCGCGCTCGGCAAGATACTGCGCGTTGGCGAGATCGCAAAGATCATCGCCCTGCGCGACTATCTCGGTTTTGCTCCCGATTACATAACCGCACTTTGCAAGTACTGCACTCAGATAGGCAAGAATTCGGTTCGATATCTTGAAACTACCGCGATTTCTCTTTACGATGACGGCATTACCGACAAGGAAACTCTCGAAGAACATCTGCGCAAGGCACAGGAAAAGCACGATCTCGAAGTTCAGATCCGCTCGCTCTTCGGCATGAATATGAGCCGCGCGCTGACAACGAGAGAGAAGAAGTTCATCGACTCCTGGACTCAGACGATGGAATTTCCGCTTGAAGTTATCAGAATTGCATACGAGATAACGATCGACAAGATCAACGAGCCCTCACTTAATTATGCAAACGCGATCCTTGAAAGCTGGAACGTAGGCGGATACAAGACCGTGGAAGCGGTCCGCGAACTGTTGGATTCCGAAGCAGAGGCGAAGGGCGAACCCGCCGCGGGTAAGAGCTTTGACTCCACCGATTTCTTTGAGGCGGCGCTCAGACGCAGCTACGAAGGCTCGGGAACCGCTCCCGAGATCGCAACTCCGGCTCCCGCAAAAAAGAACAGAAAGTAAGGCGCAAAAATGGGATATAATATAGAAAATTTCCGCCGCATTCGCGAGGAATACAAAGAAAAATATAAAAGGGCGGAAGCAGAGGCAGACGCCCGCCGCCGCGAGCTCTGGAGCAAGATCGAAGGGCTTCGCGCACTTGATCGCGCACTTTCGGACACGGGACCCAGACTTCTCAATGCCGTTCTCGGAAAGGGCGGTGAATCCTTCGAGAAGGTAAGATCAGACGTCGAAAGACTTAACGACCGGCGCAACCTTCTTCTGGCTGATCATGGCTATCCATCGGATTATTCCGACCCCAGATACGAATGTGACAAATGCCGCGATTCGGGTTACGTTGACGGCGAGATGTGCGAATGCATGAAGCTTCGCCTGCGAATGGCAGGCTACGAGAGCGCGGGCATCGCAAAGCTGATGGAAGTGCAGACTTTCGACAATTTCCGCCTTGATTATTACAGAACCAATCAACGTTCCTATGAAAATATGAGCTATGTCCTTCGAACAATGAAGGAATACGCCGAGAATTTCGATCCCGATCTGTCGCAGAATCTTTTGCTTCTCGGCGGCACGGGACTCGGAAAGACCCATCTTTCCACCGCACTTACAAGAGCGCTCGTCGACCGCGGCTATGACGTCGTCTATACCGGCGCGATCGGTATGCTTGCGGATTTTGAAAAGAGCAGATTCGGAAATTCAGCGGGCAACGAAAGCGGATACGATATTGACCGCTATTACGTCTGCGACCTGCTCATCATCGACGATCTCGGCGCCGAGGTTTCGAATCAGTTCACGGTAAGCACCATATATAACGTGCTCAACAGCCGTATCTCCTCGGGACTTCCCACCGTGATAAGCACCAATCTCAATCAGAACGAACTCAATTCCCGCTATTGGGACAGAATCACCAGCCGAATCCTCGGCGAATTCCGCCCGCTCGTCTTCATCGGAAGCGACGTAAGAAAATTGAAATTGACCGAATAAAAGAGCCCATGACCCGTCCGAAAGGAGAGAACAATGAGCCGAAAAGACATTAAAACAAAAAAACGACCCCCTTACTCTATGGAAAATGATGAGGATAATCTCGGAATATCGGTTTTATCACTTGTGCTCACCGTGATCCTTGCTTTGCCGTTTGTAGCATTGTTTGCCGATAATGGCAAACTTCCCGGCGGAATAATGGGATTTTTGGCAGGATTGGTTGTCTATTTTGTCAGATTCATTCTTTCTTTGTTTACAACGGTAACTTCGCTTATCGGATTTTTGCTTGGTCATTCTTCGATAAAATGTTTTCAGACCAAAAGAAAAAGAACGTGGGCGATAATAGTCACTTCGGCGAATTTTATCACGTTGATAGGCTCGATTGTAGGCGTGATTCATTTTTCTTGGATATTCAGATAATGTAAATCTTCCGACAGATATCTGCAGGAGGTGAGGCAATATTGCGCTTTTTTAAGTATAAAAATACAAATAAAAATTATAATAATGCTTTGAAAGAGCAATACAAAAGTTTGACCGCAGACGAAAAACGAACAGTTTGTAAAGAAAAGAGATGGAGAAAATTCAGCACTATCGTTTCACTTGTTGTCTTTTTCTCTTGTATGTTTGTTGGAATCTACTTAATTACATTAATTCCTATTCCTGATTGGTGGCTGTGGGAGATTCTTGTTACTATCGGAGAAGTAATTCTCGGTTTGTTCTTGCTCGTTGTCAGCGGAATTATAACTTTTGGGTTGACTTCGCCCTTGTGGGATAAACTTGAGTCATTCAACTTGCCATCTATGAAAAAAGAGATTTCTTCAAAAGCCTGCTCACATTTGCGCGACTATTATGAATTACAGGAACCAAATATTGTGACAAAGTGCTTTGACGCAACAGACAAAAGTTTCTGCAATCACGATGTGTGTATATTTGTCGTCCGTGATGAATTGCGAATTACGGTTGATCTTATGCGCGGATTTCTTTACGGATACAATGATTTAGGTTGTTATGCGTTTAAGAAGAATGAAATAACTCTGCTAAAACATCAAAATGGAAAACACTTGCAGGTGGAACTAAAAGCGGGAGATACTTCTTTTTTGCTGGGTTACAGAGCGAAAAGCTTTATAAAGAATTACTTTATTAATACATAAGACTACAAAATTCCCGACAGACGTCAAAATCTGTCGGGAATATTTTTTGCATATTTTTTGTGCCTCGGGCAACAATAAAGATTGACACCGAGTTAAATCAAAATTCAAAGGAGCGCAAAAATGCCTCAGGTTAAATCCAAGATCACAAGAGCCGTGCTTCTTGACGATCTTTATAAAAATCTCAAAATGGGAACATCTTCGACCACGGATATCCTCGGCAGAGTAAGGGATCCCGATCTCCGTGCCGAGATGACCAAGACCATCGACGGCTTCGAGGGACTTGCATCGCGCACGTCGAAGCTGATGATCGAGGCGGGTATTACACCCAAGGAAGAAAACATGTTTACCAAAGCGGGCGCAAAGATCGGCATGGCGATGAATACCGCCACCGATTCGACAAGCGAGCATCTTGCGGAAATGATGATCAAAGGACTTACGATGGGAGTCACCGAGCTTTACCGCGATATCGGTGAAGCAGAGGAAGTCGGCATCTCCGGCGAAGTTCTTTCGCTTGCAAAGGATGCACTCAGCTTTGAGGAAAAGGCAGTCGAGAAGTTCAAGACTTATCTTTAACAACAATATTCCTCGGGCGAACTCGCCCGAGGAATATAAATTATTTGGCGTCTTTTGCCGCTTTGTCGGCTTCCTTCTGCGCTTCTTTTTCGGCTTTGGCTTCTTTGATATCGCGCTCGATCTCCTTTTCCGTCTTGCGGAGCTCCGCGATTCTCGAAAGCGCCGCGTCGATCTGCTCGGCGTTGTCGCTTCCGCCGTTCAGCTTTGCATAGGTCAGCTTGCCGAGAACGGCGTATTCCTTTTCAAGTCTGTTTTTGACGTTTTCGAGCTTTATCTGCATACCCGCGGCATCGGTAAGTCTTACAGCCTCGCTTGAAAGTTTATCGAAAAATCTGCCCGCGCCGTCGCAAAATTCATTCCAAGAGTTTGACATATTGTTATCCCCCATTCGTACATTATAATTATTATAACCTATTTTTCTCCCCTTGTAAATACTTTTGGTCAAAAAAGGAGTGAAATTAATGAATATCGGTAAAAAAGAATATTCAAAATTCGCCGATGCGCACGCCCCGAAATCGCATCTCGCCGCGGATACCGCCCGAGCATTCCTTATCGGGGGACTCATCTGCGCCGTCGCGCAGGGACTTACAACGCTTTGGAAAAGCCTCGGAATGGTCAAAGAGGATGCCTCACTTTTGACGTCGGTGATCCTTGTCGGAGCCTCCGCGCTACTGACGGCGATCGGAATATTTGATAATATCGCAAAGGTCGCGGGCGCGGGCACTCTCGTGCCGATCACGGGCTTTGCAAACTCGGTCGTTTCCGCCGCGATAGATTCAAAAAACGAAGGTTTCGTTCTCGGTCTCGGCTCGGGAATTTTTACGGTTGCCGGTCCCGTGCTGCTCTACGGCACCGCCGCGGGGACTCTTTATGGAGTTATTTACTGGATTACCACTCTGTTTTGAATAAAATACTTGACAATCCCTCCGAAATGTTGTAATATTATTATATATTACAATATTAAGGGGGACTTTTTTATGGAAAGAAAAATCAGAATCGGCGTTGTCGGAACCGGCAGAGGTAAGACATTTATGAAGCCTGCGGAATGCACGGGACTCAAGCTCGCGGCAGTTTGCGACCGCCGTCCCGAAAAGCTTGCCGTTATCAAGGAACAGTATGATCCCGACGGCGATCTTATGACCTTTACCGATTACGACGAAATGCTGAAAAGCGATATAGATGCGGTCGTTCTCGCAAATTACTTCAACGAGCACGCGCCCTTTGCAATCAAGGCTTTGCGCGCGGGCAAGCACGTTCTTTCCGAGTGTACCGCTATCTCGACACTCGCCGAGGGCGTTGCTCTTTGCCGTGCCGTTGAGGAAACGGGCAAGATCTATATGATCGCGGAGAACTATCCTTATACCAAACAGCGTCTTGAACTCAAGCGAGTTTACGATACCGGCGAGCTCGGAGAGATCCTTTACGGCGAGGCGGAGTATTGTCATCCCATGTCGAATTCCAAGACCTATAAATACGCACCCGGTGAGTACCATTGGAGAAACCAGATACCTTCTACATATTATTGCACGCACGCGATCTCGCAGATCATGCATATTACCGATACGATTCCCGTTCGCGTCAACGGCTTCGTCCCGCAGATCAAGGATCAGAGCTACCGCGAATTTGAATACCGTCAGCAGGATTCGGGCGGAGTTATCGTTTGTCAAATGGATAACGGCGCCGTTGTCCGCACGCTTCAGGGCGCGTTCAGAACTCAGTCGGGTATCGCTCGCCTTTACGGTACGAAAGGCGCAGCTGAGGTCGAAAGACAGACGGGCAACATCGTCGTTTACCATTCCGACGTCAACGGCAAGGATCTCGAGCCTTACCGCTCGTACGAGGCAGAATGGCCCGAGCACGGTGATCTCGCATCCGAGGCAGGTCACGGTGGCGGAGATTTCTGGGTACAGTACTACTTCGGCGAAGCGATCCGTAAGAACGAACAGCCCTACCTCAACGTCTACCGCGCCTGCGCGATGTCCTCGATAGGCATCCTTGCGTGGAAGTCGGTCCTTTCGGGCGGTCAGCCCTTCGACGTTCCGAAGTGGGATGACGAGGAAGAACGCAAGAAATACGAAAATGACAATTGGACTCCCTTCCTCAAGGAAGGTGACGATCCCGCGGACCACCCACCCCGCGCAGTCGCGTGGAAGCCTCTTCCCGAAGCTCACGAAAAGGCGAAAGCCGCGTGGGAGGAGAACGATTACCTCGGTCTCGGCTGGTCGAAGAAGGATATCGATATGTCCTTTGACAAGGTCGAAATGAACTAAAAATGAAAAAACGTATATTTCCCCTGTTTTTTATCCTTTTGCTCTGCATTCTTCTCGCGGCATGCGAGAATGCCGTTCCGGAAGGAACATCGCCTCTTCCCGACACTATCCCCGAGGAAACACAACACTTTGAGGAAGGCATAGTCCTTTTTGCTCCCGGTATTTGCGAATACCGAATAGTTTATCCCTCGGACGATACGGATGAGGAGTTTTCCGCCGCGCGGAAGTTGCAAGCTCTTATCCAAGAGAAGTGCGGAGTCAGTCCCGAAATCGTCAGATCGAAGAATGCCGGCGGTGAAAATGCTGATCCGAACGCAAAAGAAATACTTCTCAGCTTTGTTGATTTTGAGGAATTTGACATAGCGATTTCCGGGACACCTTATAATGTTGCTGTATGCCAAGCGATCGGCAACAAAATAGTCGTAACCGGTCACGAGCGCGAAGGCTTCAAGGATGCGTTTGATGATTTCGTTCGTTGGATAGAAGAGAAGACCGAGGACGGTAAGTGTGTCCTTCCCGCGGAATTTCGGAGTACCTGCGAAAGCAGCAACCGTGATTACCGCAAGTTCAGAAATGTTCCGGGCTACCCCGGCGGTAAGATAGAGGATATTTCCGAACTCGGAGACAGATATCATCAGGTCACGATTTACGATACCGATGCGGATATGTACGAGGACTACGAGAAAGTTCTTGCGGGAGAAGGCTATTCGCTTTACAACGAAAACGAGATCGCGGGCAATTTCTATTCCACTTATACCAAGGAAGAGGAAATGCTTTACTATTACTATTGCTCAAATTCGGGCGAGACACGTGTGATAATTGCCGAGAATGCGCTTCTTCCATCGCTTGATCCGATCGAGTATAAAAAAGTCTGCGAGCCTGCGTTTATCGTTCTTTCGACTTATAATGACGAGGGCAAGGTATCGGGCGACGCGCAGGGCTGCATAATCCGCTTCGAGGACGGCACCTTTATGGTCTACGACGGCGGAAATAAAAACAACTATCAGGCAACGCATATCTACGACACTCTCGTAAAGTATGCCCCCGATCCGCAGAACGTGACCGTCCGCGCGTGGATGTTCTCGCATTTCCACAGCGACCACACGGGCGCGTTCCAAAGCTTCGTTTCAAGATACAAGAACGTAAAGACGGTAAAGATCGAGTCCTTCATCTATAATTTCTGCAACACCAAGGAGCAAACACAGTGCATCAGCGGAGGACAGATGACGGCTACCGAAGACTCGATATTTTCCCTCGGTGGCGGAAAGATTCCCGTATATAAATGTCTGACGGGACAGATCTACCTTTTCCCGGGTATGGATATCGAAATACTTGCATCTATGTCCGACTTCATCCCGCTCGTTATCGGTTTTGAGAGAGCGGATGCTGAGAAGGACGCGGGCGACGGAAACTCGATGAGCACCGTTGTCAGATTGACAACGCCCGAGGGCAACACCTGTATGCTAACAGGTGACTCGACCAATATAGTTCTCGACGATATGGTTGATCGCTACGGCGCCGAGTATCTCGATTCCGATATCGTAACGACTCCCCACCACGCGCACAACCGCGACAGCTACCGCGCGAGAAATGCGACCGTCAAGTTTTACGATGCAGTAAAGCCCAAGATCCTTGTCGTTACCTCTTCGAATATGAACAAGTTTACTCCTACGAGTAAATACGCATATGAGGTCAACGTGCACGTAATAAACAACTATAACCCCGAAATATATCTGATGAACGCCGTGCGACTGATCAGCTTGTCCACGTTAAAAGAAATCAAGTAAGGAGAAATTGAGATATGGTAAATATGTCCTATATCCCGATGATACTGAAATATACCTCGCCCGAAGCGGTGCCGGTTTCCTTCAAACTCGGCAGGCGCAAGATCTGCGGTATTCCCGAAGAATTTTCTCCCAAAGTGACCCGCGAATTTATTGATTCCAATATCGCCAAGGTCACTGTTGAGGGAAAGAACAGATCGGGGCTCACTATCCGAGCGGATTATACCGAATACCGCGATTTCCCCGTGACCGAGTGGAGAGTGACTTTGACCAATAACGGTAAGAAGGATACTCCCATTATTTCCGAGCTCCGTATCGGCGGTGAGATCGCTTGCGGAAAGAGCACGCTCAAATACGGTAACGGTGACACGTGCAAACGCGACGGTTACAGCTTTTTCGAGAAAGACATCAATGAAAAGATAACTCTTACTCCTTTTTCGGGAACGTCTTGCCAAGGTGCATTCCCCTATATGACAATGCGCGGCGATGGAGTCGAGCTTCGCGCCGCTATCGGATTCCCCTCAAAGTGGGTCGCCGCAATAGAGCCCACGGAGAAGGGCATATCCTTCCTCTGCGGCCAGGACAGATGCCACACGCGTCTTTCCGCGGGTGAATCATTCACCTCGCCCAGACTGACTCTTATGGCTTACGGTGCTGGAAGCGAGTACAGAGGCATAAATATCTGGCGACGCTTCTATTTCGCTCACATTCTGCCCAAGGACAACGGCGCCCAAATGCCGCCAAAACTCTGTCTGCATTATTTCCGAGCAGATGGCAAACCCGAATTTACGGGCTCGACGGAGGAAAATCAGCTCCACGCGCTTTCGGAGTATTTAAGAAAGGGCATGAAGCCCGACGTATGGTGGGTCGATGCGGGATGGTATCCCTGCGACTATAACTGGCCCCGCATAGGCACATGGAAGGTCGATGAAAATCGTTTTCCCCGCGGACTCGGACCCATCGGCGAGGCGTGTAAAGAGAATGATATTGACTTCCTCCTTTGGTTCGAGCCCGAGCGCGTACGCACGGGCGAGGAGATCGACCGCGAGCATCCCGAATTTCTTCTCTCGGTTGACGGAAGTGATAACAAGCTTTTCGACCTCGGCAACCCCGCGGCGAGAGAGTGGATCACCGACCGAGTTGACTCGATCATCAAGGCATCGGGCGTGAAGATCTACCGCCAGGATTTCAATTTCGATCCGCTTCCCATATGGAAGGCAAACGAGGCACCCGACCGCATCGGCTTCCTTGAAAACCGCCACGCGATGGGATACCTCGCATATTGGGACGAGCTCGTTCTGCGCAATCCCGGGCTTATTATCGACTCCTGCGCCTCGGGCGGTCGCCGCAATGACCTCGAAACGATGCGCCGCGCGATCACTCTTCACTATACCGACGTCGGCTACGGCGATCATCCCATCAAGCAGAAGCAACACCGCGAGATGTTCGAATGGATCCCCTACTTCCGCGCGCACAACATGAACTGGTTCGATCCCGAAACAGGTAAGTATGACGGCAAGGAAAGGCCCGCGGATGAATTTGCTTATTATAATGCTTTTGCGCCCTCTATGACTGATATGGTTCGCTATGACGTTGATGATGAAACCGCTCTTTCAAGGCGCGGTATGCAGAGTCGTTGGCAAGTGACCGCTCAGATGATGCTAGACTGCGATTATTATCCGATCACGGAATGCCGCGGCTCGACCGAGGAGTGGTATGCTATGCAGTTCGATGATCCCAAAACCCGCCGCGGATTCGTGCTTATTGCACGCAATGCTGATGCAGAAGAAGACAGCTTCCTTCTCAAGCTCCCCTACATAGCGGATCTCACTCATCGATATACCGTAATATGTGAAACGCTTAAAGAATATTGTACCGACGATATTCGCAAGGGCTTGGAAATCAAGCTTGATAAGCACGAAGCAAAAATTATTTACTATGCGTATTCTTAATCACAAAGCCGACCGCGTTGCGGTCGGCTTTGATTTTACATACAATATTCAATTATGCTGATATACTGAAGCACACTTCCTATGACGACGAAGATATGAAAGACCGAGTGAATATATCTGCGCTTTTTGCCTAGTCCGTAGAATATTGCCCCGATGGTGTATGCGATACCTCCCGCGAGCATAAATCCAAATCCTTTTGCTCCCATCCCCTCAACGGCGGCGGCAAAGTCAATTGCTATGCACCATCCCATGCCGATGTAGCATATCATGGAAAAGACCTTGAATTTTTCCATATTCACGGCGGTCAGCGTAACGGCGGGGATGAGAAGCGTCCATACAAGTACGAATACCACCCAAGCTGTTTTCGGCTCAGCGTTATAAACTCCTATCAGCGCGGCGGGGGTGTAGGTTCCGGCGATCAGGAGATATATCGTGCAATGGTCAAGTATCTGCATCACGCGCTTGCCGACGCAGGGCGCGAGTGAGTGATAGACGCAGGAAACGGTGTAGAGAAGTATCAGCGATGTGCCATATATCGCGCATGCGGCGGTCTCGCGCACGCCCTCTGCCTTCATCAGCGTCGTGATAAGCACAAAGACGCCGAACAGCGCACCGAGTCCGTGGCTGATCGAATTCCATAATTCTTCGCCGAGTGTGTAGTTGGGGAGTAGTTTTTTTGCTTCTGCGTTGCTCATAGTTTTACCTCGTGTGTTTTTGCTGTCCATATTATATTCCAAATGAACGGTAGAAGCAACCTACCTCTCAAAAATCAAGGTAGAATCAAAAAATACCCCACTCTACTTGCAGTAGAGTGGGGTAAATTCTTGGTTTATCATTGGCTTAAGTGCTGCAAAAGTACATTTAAGCGGCACAATTAATAAATCTCGATGAGCTCCTTGGGAGAATGGGTGAAATTGAGGATCCCGTCCTCGAGAACGGCAACCATGTCTTCGATGCGGCATCCGTACTTGCCTTCAATATAGATTCCGGGCTCGAACGTGACGATGTGACCGGGGGTGAGCTTGCGGTCTGCGGGCATAACTCTCTGCGAAAGTCCGGGAGCTTCGTGGATATACATTCCGACGCCGTGGCCAAGCGAATGACCGAACGTGCCCGCGTAACCTGCGCCATCAATAATGTCACGCGCGATCTTGTCCATCTCGCGGCAGAGCGCGCCGGGTTTAGCTGCTGCAAGTGCTGCAAGCTGTGCTTCAAGAACTGTGTTGTAAAGGCGCTTCATCTCGTCGTCAGCCTTGCCGATAACGATGGTACGGGTCATATCGGAGCAGTAACCGTCGATCTTTGCTCCGTAATCCATGGTAAGGAATCCCTTCTCGAGCTGAACGTTTCTCGGTTCGCCGTGGGGGAGGGAGGAAGCCTTGCCGGATACGGCAATGGTATCGAAGGCGGTGGATTCCGCACCGTGCGCGCGCATAAAGAATTCAAGCTCGAGAGCAACGTCGATCTCTGTCATATCGGGGCGGATGAACTCGATGATGTGCTTGAAAGCCGCGTCGGCGATATCCTGCGCTTTTGCGGTGGATGCGATCTCCTCGGCATCCTTGAACTCGCGCAGACCGTCGATGATTGCGGAAGCACCGCCCTTGACTTCACAGCCCTCGAGAGCCGCCTTGAACGCCTCGTAGCCCGAAAGCGAGATCTTTGCTTCCTCAACTGCAGCAACCTTGCCGCCGCAGTCCTTGACGATCTCCGCAACAACTGCGGATTGGCGCTTGTCGGGGGTAATTATCTCAAATACACCCGCCGCCTTCGAAGCCTTTGCTGCCTCAATGTAGCGGAAGTCGGTGATGAGAACGGCGCGGGTCGCGGTCACGAGAACAAGACCGTCCTGGAAATTAAAGCCCGTGATGTATCTCTGGTTTACCTCGGATGTGATGATAACGGCGTCAAAGCCTTTTTCCGCCATGGCTGCGCGGAGTTTCTGAAGTTTAGACATTTTAATTTTTCCTTCCGTATATAAGTTAAATTGAATTTTTAAGGGTGTTCTTCATCGCAAGCGCGTCTTCAGCCTGCGTTCCCGCGGATTCGCAGATGATGCGGGGCGAAAGTCCGTCTTTGGCAATAACTTCGGCAAGCGGTGCAAAATCGGGACCGTAAACGCTGTCTGCGAAGGTCAAATGGCGTTTTTCACCCGCAGAAGTGTATTCGATCTTCGAAAAATGACAATGCAGATTATTTGCATAAGCATCACCGAGGCTTTCGCCGATCGAGTAAAAGACCTTTCTGTAAGCATTCGCATCGGGAAACTGACCGCCGACAGCACGCGCATTCAGATGTCCCCAATCAACGACGGGGCAGAAGATAGGATCGATCTTACAAAGTGAAATTACTTCCTCAAGCGTGCCGAGCTGATTGATCTTGCCCATGGTTTCAAGACCGAGCTTGATCGGTTGATCGCCGATCTCTTCAAGGGTTTTATAAAGAGTGTCTGCGGCAAGTCCGAGCGCTTCCTCGCGTGATATCTTTGCCGCGCTTCCCGTGTGAATTACGATTATATCCGCACCAAGCAGGGAAGCTGCGTGGAGCGAATCCTTGATATATGTTATACTCTTGAGCCGCTTTTTAGGGTCAACACCCGAAAGAGAAATATAATAGGGCGTGTGGAGCGACATTGCAATACCGTGCTCCTTGGCTTGATTTCCGATAGCGGTGAGAGTTGCATCCGAAACTCGAAGTCCGTTGCCCGCCTGAAATTCATAGGCATCAAGACCTATCTCTTTAAGCCACGCGGGAGCCTCGACGGTCGCTTTTCTGCCCGAGGCGTAAAAGGCGTCGCAGTTGCCCGCGGGACCGAATTTTGCTGTTATCATTCGTTATCCTCCTTGTGGAGCTTGCGGTAGCGGCGCAGTATCGGCTTTTCCATCAGACGCTTGAAGCGGAAAAAGAGGGTCAGCTTGTCCTTGATCGGCGGGACGAGCAAGGCGATCTCAATCCCGAGATTTCGCGCGGAGAGTACATCGGTGAATATCTGATCGCCGAGAAAGGCGCTGTTGCCGGCATCAGCACCAACGCTTTTCATAATCTCACCAAGACGCTTCTTGCCCGGCTTCTTGCAATCGGCGTAGGCATCAAGACCGAGCGTGCGGTTGAAAAGCTCGATGCGGTCGCCGTGATTGTTCGAAACGAGAACAACGGTAATTCCCGCGTCCTTGAGTGAGTCAAGCCAAGAACGGATGCGCTCATCCGGCACGGGTACTTCGTAGGGTGCGAGAGTGTTGTCCACGTCGCTGAAAAGAAAACGAACGCCGAGCGAGGTGAGATATTCGGGCGTTATATCGTCGAATTTATCAAAAATTCTGTAAGGCAAAAGTTTTGAGAGCATTTTAGTCCTCATAAAAGTGATATTTATTATATTTTATCATAAAAAAAGATATTTAGCAAGAGAAAAGAAGATTTTTTTGAAAATGTGGTGACTTTTTATCGTTAATATGGTATAATTATTATAATAAGCGCTTGAAGGAGAAGTGTAATGCAATATCTCAAATCATTTACCCTGCCGAACGATTCGAATGAACTTGAGTATTTGTTTGGTATAAGTCCGATGGGCAAGCTCACGAAGCTCGATATGCAGTGCTATGCCGCGAATCAGTACCCTTTTGGTATCTTTCCGCACAAAAGGCTTTCGAAGATAGAATTTGAGCCGATAACGATCTTTTACGGCGGCAACGGTTCGGGCAAGTCGACTCTGCTCAACGTGATCGCGGAAAAGCTGAAGCTTGCGCGCACCGCACCCTTCAATAATTCCCCGATTATCGAGGATTATCTCGCATATTGCGATTACGAAATATACAACGGCACTCGCAAAGTCCCGCGTGAAAGCGCGATAATAACGAGCGACGGAGTTTTTGATTATCTTCTCGACATCCGCGCGATAAACGAGGGAATAGACCGCCGCCGCGAGAGCATCCTTGAGGAATACGAAACGCTTCACGGTGAACTGACTCACAGCGGATGGCAGATGAAGAGCCTTGACGATTATGAGGAGCTCCGCAAGAGAAACGAGATCAGAAAAGGCACAAAATCGCAGTATACCGCTCGCCGCCTTGGCAATACCGAGTACCGAATGCACTCGAACGGCGAAAGCGCTTTTGCATATTTTACAAACAAGATCGACGCAAATTCGCTCTATCTGCTCGACGAGCCCGAAAACAGTCTTTCGGCGAAATTGCAACGTGAGCTTGCCTCTTTCCTTGAAGAAGCGGTCAGATTTTACGGCTGTCAGCTCGTCATTTCAACGCATTCGCCTTTTCTTCTTTCCTTGCGCGGCGCAAAAATTTATGATCTCGACGGTGACCCTGCGGGAGTAAAGCATTGGAGTGAGCTCGAAAATATCCGCGCTTATTACGATCTTTTTGAGAGCCGTCGGCGGGAATTTGAGTAAAATAAAAAAATATTTCAAAAATCTTCGGTTTTTTTCAATTTACCTATTGACAAATGCTTCAATTTGTGGTATTATATTAGGGCGGTTTTGAGAAAGACCGAAATACGCGGGTGTAGTTCAATGGTAGAATTCCAGCCTTCCAAGCTGGTCGCGTGGGTTCGATTCCCATCACCCGCTCCATAGGGACAGAATGAATGTCCTCGGACATTCATTCGTACCCCGATATGATGCGCCTTTAGCTCAGCCGGATAGAGCAACTGCCTTCTAAGCAGTAGGCCGGGGGTTCGAGTCCCTCAAGGCGCGCCAAAGTCGGAGGCCAAGCGGTCTTAGGAAGACAAAATTTGTATTCAACTCCTTGGCTCACAGAACGACATGGCTACGATCCGACTTCATTCGTACCCCGATATGATGCGCCTTTAGCTCAGCCGGATAGAGCAACTGCCTTCTAAGCAGTAGGCCGGGGGTTCGAGTCCCTCAAGGCG
>JAZSLM010000133.1:0-10938 GCA_045535375.1 Eubacteriales bacterium | reverse complement strand
ACAAATTTTGTCTTCCTAAGACCGCTTGGCCTCCGACTTTCATCAAGAAGGAAGACTAATTCCAATTAATACATAAAAATTCTCCCCGATTTTCGGGGAGAATTTTTATACAATTTGCCCAAAATACGAAAAAATATGATTTTATGCAATTAAAATATAAATTTCTATTGACAATTTCCAAAAAATATTATATAATTATACCAACTAATACCGAAAACGGTATAAAAAAAAGAAAGAGGTAATATACCATGCGCAAAACACTCTCCATCATCCTTTGCGTTATGATGCTTCTCTCGGCTTGCAGCTTTGCTATTCCCGCTTCCGCTGCTCCCGAAGGAACCGCGATCAATACCGCAGACGAATTCATGGCTATGGTTTCCACCGCTGCAGATGCTACTGAGCCCACCGCTAAGTACTATCTTGCATCCGACATCACTCTTGCAGCTACCTACGCAGAGCCTTTCTGGGGCATTCTCGACGGTAACGGCAAGACCATCACCGTAACCAACCCCGTATTTGCTGACTTCTCCGGCGAAGTAAAGAACCTCACCATCAAGGGCGAGATCTATTACACCGACGCTGACGCAGCAGGTTTCGCAGTAGCTTCTTCCAGAGGTTACATCGCTACCAAAGTAACCAACGATGCAAACGTAACCGTTATGGGTAACGGTAAGCACATCGGCGGCTTCTCCGCAAGAATCGTCAACAACACCACCCTCGGCGTTACCGCAGAGTGCTGGTTCGTTGACTGTGTAAACAACGGCGACCTCTACATCGACTCCACCGCAGACGAGAAGATGAGAGCCGGCGGTTTCTCCGGTATTCTTGACCTTTCCCACTTCTCCAACTGTGTAAACAACGGCGACATTTACATGAAGGGTAACATTTGTATCGGCGCAGGTTTCGTTGGCCGTGTTGCTCTTACCGCAAGTATGAACGGCGCTGAGGCTTTCAACTGCACCAACAACGGTAACGTTAAGGTTGAAGATACCTACACCTCCAAGGACGGTACTGCAGGCGCAGGTACTGCAGGCGCAGACGCAGGCGGATTCTTCGGTTACATCGGCGGCTCCGGTAACGCAGGCTGGTACAAGATCTGGGGTTGCACCAACAACGGTGACATTACCGGTCCCTACAGAGTAGGTGGTATGGTAGGTTACGTTTACGCATCCGGTTCTACCGCATTCGTTGACATTCAGTTCTGCCAGAACAACGGTAACCTCACCTACGGTCGTATCGCAGGTGGCTCCAACACGACAACTACGGACTTCTGTGGTCCTTTCGTTGGTTATACCAACTCTCCTTTCACCACCATCAAGTACTGTATCGATACCGGTACAATCAATCTCGTTGAGAATT
This sequence comes from Eubacteriales bacterium, assembly GCA_045535375.1. Lineage (GTDB taxonomy): Bacteria > Bacillota > Clostridia > Oscillospirales > CAG-272 > CAG-390. Next base: position 9,579 of record JAZSLM010000133.1, on the reverse strand, counting down.
CCATCAGCGTTACCGATGGTAAGGTATTTGTAGGTCTTTCCTCCGCTGACGGTTCTCAGTACGACATTAAGGGCGTATACGTTCTTAACAAGGAACAGTACAAGTGGATGACTTGGGCTGTCGACGATAAGAACGCTGCTAACAGACACGGCATCGAAGAGGCTGAAGGCATCTTCGTAACCACTCTCGAAGAGATCAAGTCCGGTAAGGTTACATACCTCATCAACGAGGCTGCTCTTGCTGACGATTACGGCTACGCTACCATCGACGATGCAGCTGCATACGCATGGGCAGGCTTCACCGAGGGCCAGGTATTCTCCTTCGGTCAGAAGATCGGCACCGACAGCTTCCCCACTTCATCTATGAATGCTGAAAACTGGGTAGTTCTCAACGGCGATAAGTACGAGAACGGCGAGAAGGGCGCAGCAGCTACCACTGAGGCTCCTGTTACCGAGGCTCCCACCACCGAGGCTCCCACTACCGAGGCCCCCACCACTGAGGCTCCCACTACCGAGGCTCCCTCTGGCGATACTCCCGCTACCGAAGCTCCCACCACCGAGGCTCCCAAGTCTGAAGGCGGATGCGGCGGCATGATCGTAGGCGGCGTTGCTATCATCGCTATCCTTGGTACTGCTCTCCTCATCAAGAAGGAAGACTAATTCCAATTAAATACATAAAAAACCTCTCGCTTCGGCGAGAGGTTTTTTATTTGAGATATTTTGCCCGTTGTTTTGCTTGTTGGAAAAAGCCGACGGGTCATGCCGATGCGATACGTTCCGCGAATCGCGGCTTGACTATAATAAATATCTATGATAAAATAATTATGTCATCCTGCACAAATTCCGCCTTCCGTATTTGTGCAGAACGGCAAAAATAAAAATCTTCCGAAAAGGCGTTACTTTTTTGGCAAAAAACGCTTCTTAAAGGGTGAAAGAGGTGAGCATATGGACGACAAAAAAATAATCGAATTGTTCTTGGCCCGGGATGAGAACGCGATAGCCGAAACCGAAAAGAAATACGGCGGCTTGTGCCGATACATAGCCTTGAACATTCTCGGCTCGCGCGAGGATGCCGAGGAATGTGTCAGCGACGTCATGCTCGCTCTTTGGAAAGCCATTCCCCCAGACCGCCCCGAGGATCTTCGGGCGTATATCGGTAAGGCTGTAAGAAACCGCGCGCTTGAGCTTTCGCGTGCCGGTTCAACGAAAAAGCGCGGTGGAGGAATTACAGTTCTCGGCGAAGATTGCCTTTCAGTGCTTGACGACGGAAGCGATCTTGCCTCGGAATATGAAGCGCGCAGACTCGGCCGGGTCATAAGCGATTTTCTCCGAGGCGCAGGTGAGGACAACAAGGACATCTTCGTTATGCGCTACTTCGCGGATATGAGCCTTGAGGAGATAGCACGTCAGACGGGCTTTTCACTTGGCAAAGTCAAGATGTCGTTGGCGAGAACAAAAAAGAAACTAAAAGAAGAACTGAGAAAGGAAGGTTTTACGGTATGAGATCAAATAAAAAAAGGAACATTATGCCCGACGCGATCGGTTATATCGACGACGATATAGTTTCGGGTGTACTCAGCAAGATCGATAAGGAAAATAAGACAGTATACCGTCCGCGTAAACGCGGCGTGTCTTCGTGGGCAGCTGTGGCAGTTGCGATCGCGGCGTGCGCGGTGCTTTTGGCGTTTGCTATTCCAACAACGACAACGATAATCAACGATATCAACCTCTTCAGCCCCGTCGGTGCCGCCGGCGAAAGCGAACATATTGAAAAGAGCAAATTCAACGGAAGCCCCGGTCTGCTTTACAAGATCAACGAGGACGGCAAGAGCGCGGCATTCGTCGGATACGGAAGCTGTACCGACGAGACCGTGTATATCGCGTCGACCTACGAAGGTCTGCCGGTCACGGTAATGTATAATAAGGAGTATGAATCCCCACTTTTTACCCCATACAATCAAAGCGACGCCCAAAACGTCAAGCATCTGGTGATTCCGGATACGGTTAAATATATTCATTATAACTGCATTTCCCAGTGTCCGTATATCGAGAGTGTCTATTTCGGCGCGAGTGTTGAAAATATCAGAGGTTTCAATTTTCACGTCGGCTACGGTGTGAACTTTTCCAAGGTCGAGGTATCCCCCGACAATCCTTATTACTCGGATAAGGGCAACTGTATCGTCGATCTCAGAACGAAAGCACTCGTCCTTGCAACTCCGTGGACGGTCATCCCCGACGACGGAAGCGTAGAGATCATTGGTATGATGGCATTCGCTCCCGCAAGATACTGGCTCGATTCGATCGTGATCCCCGAAGGCGTCAAAATTATTGATCACTTTGCTTTTTCGGGTTGTGAACAGCTTGAAAGCGTAATTTTTCCCGATAGCCTTGAGGTCATTGAATACGACACCTTTACTTCATGCAAAAAACTGAAAAATGTAGAATTGGGAACGAATCTGATAGCCGTTGATTGTGGCGCTTTTCCTTACACACATAAAATATCCTATAAGGGCACGGTAGATCAGTGGAAAGCGGTTATCAAAACCAATGTGTTTGCTGCACGCAAAGCTGTTGTCTATGAAATTGTTGACGGAGAGAGAATAAAGCTTTCCGATTCCGAGGCAGCCGAACGCTTAGCCTTTAACGTTATCTGCACCGACGGCGTTTCCAATTCGGCTGAAGGAAAGAAAGGCACTTATAATTGGAGATTTTTCCCCGAATATGAAGAGTATTATAACCGATGGAAAGCGAGTAATGCTTACTATGTATTCGGACCCGACGGTACTTTTACGAAAATTATGCCGTGGGAAATCGGCGGGCAGTAAATGATCTTGGCGTACTAAAGCGAGGTTGATGTTATGAAATATTTAAGGCAGTTATTCAGACAACCCTTAAAAACCGTCACGGGTGTCATACTGGTCACTCTGGCGGTTGCGATACTGTGCGTCAGCGTCGGACAGGCGTTTGCGGTGCGGACGACGGCGCAAAAAATGAACAACGAATTCACAACGGTCGCGATGTTCAAAAATGCGTATACAGTGCCCGAGGACTTACAGGCGTGGCTTGAAACTACAGCAGCGGAGCATCCCGATATTGTCAAAATGATTTCAAAGCAGGGATTTCTTTCCGCAAATATCCCGGGGCTTGTGCCTATGAATTATACTGACGAGGATACCGGAAATTTCTTTGATACAGGCATCTCCGGTGCCAACACAGTCCGCCCGTGGCCGCACGGCAGACCTTATTCCTGCGCTATGTTCGTGATCACTCTTGATCAGGTCGGCGGAGCTGTGGAGAAGACAAGAACCTACTACACAAGCGAGGAAAAGACGCTTGATGATTTTGCAACCTATGATGATTTTATGAAATGGAGAGAGGAGAATGAGCAGACCTCCAAGCTGACTTACGCATTTACCGTGCAGCTTGTCGGTACCATAACCGAGGTCATATCCCTCGGTGAGGGTTATCAGGATCCGACCGGCAGAACCATCAATCTCACATTCTCCTCACCCACGGCACGCAGTAAAGAAATGACTGCCATTTCCAAGCTGAAAAAGGGCGAGCAATACATTGTTTACGGTATGGATTACCGTGACAAGGACCGCGAGCTGCGCATCGAATTGGAAAATGACGAGAGCACTTGCGTAATCGAAACGGACGGCGTGCTGAGCGAGGGATCGATCGACCTTCCCGGCTTCGATATGTCCAAAATGCATATTATGACGGCAGAGGAGAAGATCGAATATCAGGAAAAATACTCGGCGTCCAACCTCACCATCATAGTCGGCAAGGTTACGCTTCCTTACGCGAGATATGATATGGACGATCACACCTCGGTGTATCTTACAGAGAGTCAATATAATGTCGTTAACACCGCTACTTTGACGCTCGGTACACCGATAAGCCAGGTTAATTATGAATTTATCCGCGATTACGATGGCGGTCCGGTTAAAGAGGTGCGGTATATCACGGAGTATACATATTTTGATGGAGAGAACTACGTGACTTGCACCGACGACGAATATACCGAAATCTACAAGATCCCCACCATTGCCCGCCTTGAAGGCACCCCCGAGGAATTTCTGAATTCCGCCGAGGGTGCTGAATGGAAGGCGGCGCTCGAGCGTGACGCCATCAATCACAGCTCCTTTGGAGTTGTCGGCGTGGAGCACCTCGGATATCTTGTCGACTTTATCCGCGGTGATTCGATAATCACGTCCGGCAGAGCCTTCACCACAGAGGAGCTTGAGGGCGGCAACCGCGTTTGCGTAATGCACGAGGCACTTGCCGCCGCAAACGGACTCAAAGTGGGCGATAAGGTAACTATGAACTTTTACCATACCGATAAGGTTCTTCCTTATGATAAAAAAGCCTCCGGCTGGGGTGAGTATCTTAACCCTGCCGCCGCATTCTACTTTAAGACGAATCCCATTACAGAAACGGCGGAATACACTATTGTGGGGCTGTGGCGCGGCGAAACGATATGGCCCGACGCAAGAGAGAATGAGTACTCATTCACTCCCAACACGCTCTTTGTTCCGATCAATTCCACCGAGACCGAGCCGGAGCGCAACGAGAGCATACTCTATATGACTCCTGTTATTCAAAACGGCAAGCTCGAGGAGTTCCGCCATCTGGTAGAAGAGGCTGAGTATCATGACCGCTTTACATATTTCGACCGCGATTATTCACTCATTATGAAGAACTTTTTCAATTATGAAAACATGGCGGTTCAAGTGATCTCTATCGGCACCACAATATACGCGGTCATAGTGCTGCTCTATCTGATGCTCTATCCCGGCTCGTATTCAAAAGCCGTAAGAACAATGGAATCTCTCGGCGTGTCATACTTAAAAAGGGTGTTCTTTATTTGGAAATCCTCAATGACTATCGTCACGGTTGCCTCGGCTCTCGGAATCCTTCTCGGCTCTTCGCTGTGGGGATCGGCAGTTGCCCTCCTTCAAAGCTCCGCAAATGCGGGAACATCTCTGTTCGTCGAGCCCGGTACGCTCGGATCGATAGTCATCGCGCAGTTTATATTTGTATTTATTCTTAATATTTTTGTGTCGCTCTTCGTAGCCGTACCCAAGAAAATGTCGGCAAGGAGGTAAATTATGATAAAAAAGATCATCAAACGCATCATAAGACAGCCACTTCCATGCATTGCCGTTTGCATATTTGCCGCGGTGCTGTCATTTTCACTTTGTTATTTGCAGCGCTCGCTTGAAGCGGAGCGTCAAAGCTTTGAGGAGACCTGTAATTCTGTTCCCATCCGCTTCAAGATCACAGAGCTTGACGGCAGTAAGTTCGAAAATCGGGGCGGAATAGAGAAGTGGGCGATGAATGAGTTCGTGCGCGAGTACGGCGATTTTTATCAGCTTTCAAGGGAAATACACGTTCGCCTTGACTTCAAAGGCGTAATTAAAGAAGAGGATGAAGAATCCACTCCCACAACTCCGTTCAGCGGAATTACGACGCTTAATGCGGCGGAGGAGCTGACCGTATCCCGCGGCGGAAGTGTTCGCTGGTATGATGGATATGACGAGAGCATACTGTCAACCAAGGAAAACGTTTGCCTCGTGCCCGAAGACTTTGAGGGTGGCGACGAGATCGAGGTCACCTTCACGGGAAATGACAACGTCGAGCTTGTTCAGCGTGAGCAGATCTCAGAGAATGTATATATAGCAGATACAGTTCACCACTATGTTCAGCACACTGTCACATTTACCGTTGTGGGACGGTATACCGATGACGGAAATTCCCGCGTCTACATCCCTTATAAAACGATGACCTCTTTGCTCGATAATATCGAGATAGCCAAGGAATCGTGTGTCTCTTATCTGGGCGGCACGCTCGGAAACGGCACGGATATTGAAAAGCTCCGCGAGGCGAGAGTAAATTGGTTTGCCGAGCCCAATCCCACGGGCGCCGAGACTCCGTGGCCTGCTGCTGAGGGGTACTTTGAATCCTATATTTACGCTCTGGATATCGAGGATACACTTCTGCGAAGCCTCGAAACCAATATGAAAAACAGCATCTTCCTGAACAAATTCGCATCCGTGATCCTGTTTATTCTCTCTGCGGGCGCGGGATTCCTGACCGGATTCCTCATTATACGCTCCAGAAAGCGCGAGATCGCCCTCAAGCAGACTATGGGTGACTCCAAAAAGTCCACGTTCCTTGAGTTGTCGCTCGAGCAGCTCACCTGCGCGGTTGCGGGAATTATTATAGGCGGTGCCTTTACGCTCTGGCATCCCGTGTGGCAGCTTGTGACCTTTGCGATCATTTATTATATCGGTCTGGGCATTGCGCTTACGGTATTCCTGCGCAAGAACCTTCTCACAAGCATAAAGGAGGACGAATAAGCAATGATAAAAAAAGCTTTGAAGTACGCACTGATTCCCGTGCTGTTTTGCGTTGCCGTTTTTCTGATCCTTTGCGCTTTGCAAGCATCGAAGGAAGCTCAAATGCGCGAGTACGAGGAGGCTTACAGCTCGGTTCCGGTTACCGTTACTGCAGCGTATCCTACGAAATTTACTACGGTTACGATAAATGACGAGACCTTTGAGATCCCGACTCAGAAAACTGCTGAGATAAATGGCAGGATCCTTGATATCCCCATCACGTTTATGCGCAACGGCAAGCTTGAGGACGGATCGCATCATGTCGGATCATCGCCTGCCGTACCCCTATGGGTCCTCGAGCTATTTGCGGGAGAGGAGCCGGTGAAATTTTACGACGTATCCGGTGTTGAGGATCCCGGAGAACTCCTTAAGTTAAAGGATGAGGTAACGCCCACGACTCTTTCGTTGGCTGAATACGTAAAAGACGTGAAGTACACGCTTGCTTATCGGTTAGAAAAGATCAATCACCAAACGATTCATGGCAATACCTTTTCTATGATCGGTATTTCCTCGCTTGACTGCGATCCACAGCTGCTCCCTGAAAACGAATGCGAGATCAAGTGGTATGAGGGATATGACGAAAGCATTTTTGATGGTGAAGAGCCATATTGCCTTATTCCCGATGGTAAGGCTGAATCCTATGATAACGGGAACGGGGAGGTCATTCTGGGCTTCGAGCTACGCCACGTGACTTATACGCCGGTAAACGGCGAGCTGGTGAAGAACATTGACATAGTTGAGCATCACTTCACTTTTAAGATCGCCGGAACCTATACCGGCGGCGATTGGAAGAGCGTTTACTGTTCGGTTCCTGCCGCTGAGAAGGTGCACAACGATATGGACGTAGAATACTGGTACGATTCATTAAGCGTAACTCTTGCCGACAACAGCCGTCTCGATGAATTCCGCGAAAAGGCAAGCTTTTGCTTCCCCGAACAGGCTGACGGCGCCCTGGCGGTTGAGTGGGGTTATTATGCGAATGATGAATATCATAAAACCTATCCTCTCTCCCTGAATATTGACGACGAGGAGCTGATTGAACTGACAGCCTCTTTTGAGGAAAGAATGGAACTCCACCGTCGCACCACGATGATCGCCATCGTCATTTCCGCTGCTGTGGGATCAGCAATTATCTTGCTTACGGTACGCATCATCAAGCGTGATATTAATGAGCAAAGGTTTATCAGAACCGTCAAGGGGAATAAATCATAATTGCTCTGCAGATAGCGAAAGATGAATGAAAGGAAGTGAAAGGATGATTAAAAAAACACTGAAGCTCTTTAAGCGTGCACCGATTCCCGCTATTACTGTTCTTCTGTTTGCCGCAGTCATTTCTGTAATCGTTTGTGCTTTACAAGCATCAAATGAGGCGGAATTGCGTAATTATGAAGAGGCTTACCAAGCGGTTCCTGTCACTGTGACCGTTACCGAGTCTTCAGGAATAAATACCGATACTTTTTCGATCAAGCCCTGGGTTTTGGACTTGTTTACAGGTGAAAATACTGTAGAGATAATTGATACGTCTGCCGCGAAAGATTTTGAAGAGTCTATCAGCATGAAAGACAAGACCGACCCAATAGAGGTTTCTTTGGCAGAATATCTGAAAGACGTTCAAATCAAGATGTCGCATTTTGTATCGAAAATTAATGGTAATGAATACAATAAAGACGGAAAATCCTATTTGATTGGTATGACATCGGTTTATTGTGATAAACAACTCCTTCCGGAATACGGATGTGAGATTACATGGTATGAGGGATATGATGAAAGTATCTTTGCGGGTGACGAGCCGGTTTGCATCGTTCCCGAGGCTATGGCAAAACCGAGGTATTATAACAACGGCAAGGGGGAGGCTCCTTTGTATTTCCGCACAAGCGTGGTGAATTTTGTTAAGGATGATGACGGCTTCTTGATGCCGGTACCAAAAACAAGCGAATACAGCTGTACGCTTAAGATCGTCGGAACTTATACCGCAGGGGATGAGAAAAGCATTTATTGCCCATATCCGATAGTTGAACAGGTACACGGTGAGCTTGAAACTGAACGTTTCTTTGATTCGATAAGTGCAACGATAGCAGATAACAGACGCCTTGAAGAGTTCCGCGAGGAAATGAGCCTTTGCTTCCAGGAGCCTTCGCCGGACACCGAGGAGATACATTGGGGAAGTTATGTTATCAATCGTTCAAATAACTATTACAATGAATTTTATGACTATGCCCTTGATATCAACGATGACAATTTGTTTGACTTGTCTGCCATACTTGAAGACAGCATCAAATTCAATCAAACTGTCACGGTATTTGTCGTTGCCCTTTCGGTAGTCGCCGGATTCCTTGTAGGATTCCTTATGATACGCCGCCGCAAGCGCGATATAATACTGATGCGCACGGTCGGTGAATCGAACGCGAGATTGTTTTTCGGCTTCATTCTCGAGCAAATGATATGCATCATCCTCGGCATAGCCGTCGGCGGAGCCTACTATATGTGGCATCCGATGGACAAACTTGCGATATTCGCAATCGTTTATTTCGTCGCTCTTACCCTCGCGCTCGTGATATTTATGAGCAAAAAACTTATCAAAAACATCAAGGAGGATGAATAATGAGTATTTCGCTTAAAAACGTATCTTACAGCTATAAAGGAAAATATCAGACCGTCCGCGCAGTGGACGGAGTCTCGTATGATTTCGAGCCGGGCAAGTGCTATGCCATCGTGGGCAAGTCAGGCTCGGGCAAGACAACCCTGCTCTCGCTGATGGCGGGACTGGACCTGCCCACCGAGGGCGAGATCATAATCGACGGCAAATCCACAAAGGATTGGAACAGAAACCGTCTGCGCCGCGATGCTGTCAGCGTGATCTATCAGAATTACAATCTTTTCCCGCTTCTGACCGTGCAGGAAAATATTATGTACCCGCTTGATCTGAAAAAAATTCCGAAAAAGGATGCGACGGCGCTGGCTACGCAAGTCCGCGAGCGCGTGGAGCTTTCGGCAACATATGACAAGCGCCTTCCCGCCCACCTTTCGGGCGGTGAGCAGCAGCGCGTTGCGATCGCGCGCACTCTTGCCCAGGGATGCAAGATCATTCTCGCCGATGAGCCCACGGGCAACCTGGATTCCACCAACACCCGCAACATCGTCGACATACTCTGCTCCCTCGCGCATGATGACGGTTG
>JAZSLM010000099.1:0-12728 GCA_045535375.1 Eubacteriales bacterium | reverse complement strand
GGGCGGAAGACTTGCGATCATTACATTCCACTCGCTCGAGGATCGTGCGGTCAAGGAGGCTTTCGCAGAACTTGCACAAGGTTGCACCTGTCCCCGCGATTTCCCCGTATGTGTTTGCGGAAATAAGCCAAAAATAAAGATAGTCAGCAAAAAACCGATCGTATCCTCGCCGGAGGAGCTTAAAGAAAATCCCCGCGCGCACAGCGCAAAGCTCAGAGTAGCGGAAAAACTATAGAGCCAGAAGGATCTGAAAATGAAAAAGACTCACAAAAATTTCAGAGTTGATTACAGTTCAGCGATAAAGTCGCTCGGAATCGGCGATGAAGAATTCGAATCGCTTAAAGATATACAGGCAGAGCTTGAACGCCAGGTTGAGCGCGAAAGACAGAGCGCAGCCGAATATCCCGAATCATACAGACTTGCGGATATCATGATCTCGGCAGGAGGCGATCATTACAGAAGCGGCGATGCAAACGGCACCCGCGTTATGACTCACGAGGACTATATGCGTCTTATCGTAGCGGAAACCAAGATCCCCGAGTACGGTCAGAATCCGCGCAAGACCTATCACGTGGATCCCCGCCCCGCAACAGTCTACAACGTAAGAGGTTGCGGCGAGCGTTCGGGTTCTCGTGAAAGCGTTATCGCTGCGGGCGGACACAGCGTTGCACGCGTTGAAAGCTCGGATACCACGATATCAGGCAGTGTTACAAGATTCTTCGATCAGTGGTTCCCTCAGCACACCTTCCTCAAGCCGGACAGAAAGCAGCGCAGACACGTTGCTTCCTCGGCAGCGGGAATTGCTTGGGTAATGATATTTGCTTTTGTTATAGCGCTTCCAATCGTTCTCGGAGTGCTCAAGAGCGAAGCGGGCTCCAATCTTACCGAAAAGCGCGATGAACTTGCCGCACTCGTAAGCACGGAGTCGAAACTCGAGGCAGAATACGAAAGCAGTCTTGATCTGCGAGAGATCGAATCGATCGCAGTCAACGAGCTCGGTATGATAAGACTCAATCAGAGCACGCTCAAGATCCTTCGACTCAATGAAACCGACACTATAGAAAGCTTCTCCGACACCAAGGAAGAATCGATCGTTCCCGCACTGCTCAGCGCACTGGGAATTCGCGTGGGCAACGAATAAAAAAGGAACAATTTGAATAAAATTCATACGACAAGGGAAAGCGCGCTCGCTTTCCCTTGAATCAAACATTCATCGCAATAACCAAAAAAGTAGGGATCAGATAGAGATGCAAAACGAAAAAATCAGCACGGGTTTAACGATAAGAGCCTATTGGGGGCTTGCCGTCATGGCAATTGCCTTTGTGGCCCTGCTCGTTCGAATTTTTTCACTGCAGACCCTTGATTTCGACTATTACAAAAATAAGGTCATAGATCAGCTGACCACCGAATCAACTATACTTTCCGAGCGCGGAAATATATATGATTCCAACGGTGTTTTGCTTGCTGCCAATAAAACCGCTTACCGCATTTTCATCGCACCCAAGACCATCCGCGAAGAAATGGAGGAGGCGAAAAATAAGGGTGACGCCACAAGACTTGACCTTGACGTCAAGATCAGCCGCGGTCTTTCCGAGCTCCTTGGGATGGATTACGAAACGATCTATGCAATGACGGGCAAAATCACCAGTCTTGATGCCACGGTGCTTCGCGAGGCTTCTTCGGAGCAAGCTGATGCGGTTCTCGGCTTGATTACAGAGCTTAAGGTTTCAAACTGCATTTACGTTGAACCTATGAGCGTCAGATATTACTCCTACGGCGACCTTGCCGCACACGTTCTCGGATTCACGGGACGCGACGGCAACGGCCTTTACGGACTTGAATATTATTATGAAAAAGAGCTTGCCGGAACCCCCGGTAAGATTATCACCGCGCGCGATGCTTACGGCAATGAAATGCCTTATAAATATCAGAGCGTTGTTGATGCGGTTGACGGATATAATCTCAATACCACGATCGATATAAAGATCCAGTCGATACTCGAGGAACAGCTTGAAGCGACCTATAAGGAATCGGGCGCGCAGGCGGGTGTTGCGGGTATGGTTATGAACGTCAAAACGGGTGCCGTACTCGGTATGGCTACCTATCCCGATTTCGATCTTAACGATGCATGGACGCTCAGCCCCGAATATCTCGCACAGATAGAGGCAAGCGGACTTGGTGAAGGGGACGAGGGATATTCCGCGCTTCGCACGTCGCTTCTCAATCAGATGTGGCAGAACAAGGCGCTGACCTTCACCTATATGCCAGGCTCGACCTTCAAGATCATTACCACGTCTATGGCACTTGAAACCGGCATATCGAATTTGAACGAAACCTTCGTGTGCCGCGGATCGCTCAACCTTTACGGAAGCGTTATTCATTGTCATAAGGTCACGGGTCACGGAACTTTGACGTTTGCCGGCGGACTGCAGCAGTCCTGCAACCCGATCATGATGACCCTCGCCGAACGGATCGGCAGACCTACATTTTTTAATTACGTAAGAAATTTCGGATATCTTGAAAAGACCGGTATCGACCTTCCCGGCGAGGGCAGAAGCAGCTTTTGGGACGAAAACGCATTCGGACCCGTTGACCTTGCGGTTGCTTCATTCGGTCAGAACTTCAAGATCAGTATGATACAGCACCTGACCGCAATTTCCGCGGTCGCAAACGGTGGAACTCTCGTTCAGCCCTATATGGTCGAGTCTATGACGGATGGCGAAGGAAACCTCGTCTGGAAGCACGAAACCAAGGCGATAAGACAGGTAGTTTCGACTTCGGTCTGCAAAACAGTTGCTTCGATCCTCGAAGAGGGCGTTTCGGGCAACGGCGGTTCGAGAAACGCATACGTTGCCGGATACCGCGTAGCCGCTAAAACGGGTACTTCGGAGAAGATCGGTGACGATGAGACCCTCCGAATCGGTTCTTGCGCGGCTTTTGCTCCCGCAGAGGACCCCGAGATCGCGATAATCATTATCGTTGACGAACCTACTTGCGCAAACGTATTCGGAAGCTACGTCGCGGCGCCTTACGTCGCAAACTGCCTTGAGCAGATGCTCCCCGCCCTCGGCGTTGAGGCTGTTTATACCTCTGCTGAAGCCGCAAAGCTTGAGGTCGAGATAGGAAATTATATGGGAATGATGTCCTTCACTGCCCGCGAAGCTATAGTCAAGAACGGACTGGAGGTTGAGATCATAGGTAACGGCGAAAAGGTAACCGCACAGGTTCCCGCCGCCGGAAGCAAACTTTCCAAGCAGAACGGAAAGGTCGTTCTCTACGTTGGTGATGCCGCACCGAGCACGGATATTACTGTTCCCGACGTTATCGGCATGAGCGCGTCGGCGGTCAACAGAGTCCTCATCAATGCCGGCTTTAATATCAGCATCGAAGGAACGACAAATTATGACGTAGGAAGCGGAGCCGTCGTTGTTTCGCAATATCCCGAAGCGGGAACTCCCGCAACACGAGGCGACGTTATAACAGTCACCTTCCGACACACCGACGTCAGCGATTAAACCTCAAAAACAGGATGCAGAAAATCCAAGGATGAAAAAAGAAATACTTCATCGGAGGATCCTATGCTTCTACACGATCTTTTACGCTCCGCGGGGATCTATTACAGAGCCTGCGGGGACGAAAACGTCGATATCGATTCGATATCTTCAGACTCGCGCTCGGCGGGGAAGAACTCCCTGTTCGTGTGCATTCGAGGCCGCAATCACGACGGTCATTCTTACGTAAGAAGTGCGATCGCGCAGGGCGCTGTCGCCGTGCTTGCTGAGGATGAGCTTAATGACCTGCCGAGCCGAGTCACCGTTATATATACTCAGGATACGCATTCGGCTCTGGCGCGTATATGGGACGCTTATTACGGGCATCCGTCGCGCGATATGAAGCTGATTGCCGTCACGGGAACGAACGGAAAAACAACGGTCAGCTTTATGCTTGACGCGATATTTTCCGCCGCGCTCTCAAAATGCGGTCTTATCGGAACTGTTTATTGCAGGACACCAAAAAGACTGCTTGAAATAGATAAAAGCGATATGACAACGCCCGAACCCGAGGTGCTTTACCGAATTCTATCAGAAATGAAGCGGGACGGCGCGGAGTACGTCTTTATCGAAGCAAGCTCGCACGCGCTTGCGCTTGGTAGGCTCGATCCGCTGAATTTCGCGGCGGCGATATTCACGAATCTCACGCCCGAGCATCTTGATTTCCATTCGGATATTGATAATTACTTCCTTGCCAAGGCATCGCTTCTTGAAAAATGTGAGCGGGCATATATAAATCTTGACGATTCTTTCGCGCCCCGCTATCGCGCGTACGCGCGAGCGATGGGATGCAAGGCAGAACTGCTCTTTTATTCGGGCGCGGGGAAGCAGGAAGCGGATTTCAGAGCGGATAAAACAAAGCTTTGCGGAGTGAATGGTATTTCTTACACGTACTGTTCAAAAAAGACGGTGTGTGAGTTGCGCTCACCGATTCCCGGCAGATTCACGGTCGATAACACGCTCGCCGCTGCGGCGGTCGCGTTTGATTTCGGAATCAGCGCAGGATGCGTTTCGGAAGCATTAGCGGGATTCGGCGGTGCGCCGGGCAGACTCAAAAGAGTCAAGGTGGCATCGGGATACGCTGCATCGGTTTACGTCGATTATGCACACACACCTGATGCACTCGAAAACATACTGACGGCGGCAAAAAGCTTTTTGCCGAAGTCTTCAAGACTTATTCTCGTCTTCGGTTGCGGGGGCGACAGAGATAAAAAGAAACGCCCGCAGATGGGCAGGATCGCAACAGGAATTGCCGACTTAACTGTTATAACGTCGGATAACAGCCGCAGCGAGCTTCCCGAGGATATCATCGCGGATATCCTTTCGGGTATCGACTCCGGAAACGAGCACGCGGTCATCGTGTCGCGGGCGGAGGCAATCAAATACGCCGTCAGAAGTGCAAAGGACGGCGACGTTATCTTCCTTTGCGGAAAAGGGCATGAAAAATACGAGATCGGCATCGGCGGCAGACGCGACTTCGATGAGTCGCAGATAGTGGAACGCACGGTGCTCGAACAACTCGCGGGGAAAGACAAAAAAGGTGAACAGTCATGAAAGTCAGATTTGCTAATAATATACCAACAATTGAAGAAATTGCAGTACTTTGCGGCGGCAAGCTGATAGGCGACGGCTCGGCAAAGATCGAAACTGTCTGTACCGATTCGAGAGAAGCGGAACACGGCTCGCTCTTTATCGCAATCGTCGGCGAGAGAGTGGACGGACATAATTTTCTTCCTTCGGTAGCCGCAAACGGAGCGGCATGCGCTCTTTGCTCGAGAATTCCCGAGGGCGCAGATATTCCGATGATCCTTGTTGAAGACACCGTCAAGGCTCTCGGCAGACTCGGATATGAGTATTCGAAGAACTGCAAGGCAAGACGAATCGGAGTCACCGGAAGCGTGGGTAAAACCACGACCAAGGAGTTCATAGCGTCGGTGCTTGCGACTGCAGGTAAGGTTTGGAAGACAGAGGGCAATTTCAACAGCGTTATCGGACTTCCGATGTCACTTCTGACCCTCCCCGAGGACGCTGATTTCGCGGTTCTCGAGATGGGAATGACCGGTCCCGGCGAGATAAAGATTCTTTCTGATATCGCCTGCCCCGAGATCGGCGTTATAACCACCATCGGCACGGCACATATGGAGCTTCTCGGCTCGCGTGAGAATATTGCATCGGCAAAGCTCGAGATCAAGAGCTCACTTGCCGAAAACGGCCATATGCTCCTCTGCGGCGGCGAGCCTCTGCTTGCGGATGAAGGTAAGAAGGACAGCCGAGTAAGTTATTTTTCGACGGATGATATAAATTCCGATTACCGCGCCACAAAGATCACCTCCGACGAGGGCGGTATGACATTCGATGCTTCCTGCATGGGTGAGATCATTTATGATCTTGAGATCCCCGCGATAGGTAAGCACAACGTCGCGGCCGCGCTTGCGGGTGTTGCTGTGGGACGTATGGTTGGTATTGACACCGAAAGAATTCGCCGCGGTCTTGCGGCTTACAGACCCGTCGGACTCCGTCAGCAGATGGCGGACGTCAAGGGCATCAAGATCATTTCGGATTGCTACAACGCAAGTCCCGAGTCGATGAGAGCTTCGGCTGCTGTGCTTACGACCGTCGCTTCTCACAGAAATGGCAAAAAGGTCGCACTCCTCGGAGATATGCTTGAGCTTGGCGAAAATTCCCCCGCACTCCACTTCGCTGTTGGCGAACACTTTGCCGATGCGGGAGTTGATATTATTGTGACCTTCGGCGAACGCGCCGAAAAGATTGCGGACGGCTTTGCTTCAAAGCGCGGCGAAGAGAAGGTTCTTCGTTTTCCCGACAGAAGCGACGCTCTCGCACCTGCAAAGGCACTCGCAGAGCTCCTTTCGGAGGGCGACGTGCTGATACTCAAGGCAAGCCGAATGATAGCGGCAGAACGCGTTGCCGACGAACTTAAAAAACTTCTTTGATTTTTGATTACAGATAAAGGATGATAGCCATGAAGGAACGGATGCTGATTGAATTTTTCCCTTTGACACTTGGAGTATTTTTTGTCACTTGGTTGATCCTCCGAAAACTGATTCCGGTGCTCAAAAGCCGAAAGATCGGGCAGAAGATATACGACATTGGTCCCCGCTGGCACAAGGGTAAGGAAGGAACACCTATTATGGGTGGTCTTGGGTTCATAATTGCAACCGTGATCGGTATCGCGGTGATCAGCGGTGTTTATCTCTATTTTGGCAGAGCAAAAGAACTTCTCGGCGTTTGGCTGACTCTTGCACTTGCGCTTCTCAACGGTCTTATAGGCTTCTTTGATGATTATACAAAGCTCATCAAAAAACAAAATCAAGGCTTCCTTGCTTGGCAAAAGCTTGTCCTGCAGCTTCTTGTTGCCACAGCCTACCTGTGGGCAATGAGTGCTTGCGGATTTATCGATACCGCGCTTGAGATCCCCTATTTCGATATCGAGCTTGAACTTGGCATATTCTATTACTTCTTCGCGATCCTCTTTATATCGGGAATGGTCAACTCGGTCAATCTGACCGACGGAATCGACGGCCTTTGCTCGAGCGTTTCGGCAGTCGTTGGTGCCTTCTTTGCTGTGGTTGCCTTCGTATTGCTCAAACCCGAGCTTGCGATCTTCCCCGCAACCATTATCGGCGGTACGGTCGGATTCCTTATGTATAATTTCTACCCCGCTAAGATCTTTATGGGTGATACCGGTTCGCTTTATCTGGGCGGTGCCGTTGTCGGTATGGCTTTTATGATAAATGAGCCTCTCATCATTATGATTGCGGGAATCATCTACCTTGTTGAAGTGGCATCTGTTATTCTTCAGGTTGGTTACTTCAAGATCACACACGGAAAGCGCATTTTCAAAATGGCGCCCATCCACCATCATTTTGAAAAATGCGGATGGAGCGAAGTCAAGATCGTCGGCGTTTTCACTCTGATCACCGCAATTGCGTGTGTTCTGGCTTATCTGGGTCTTTAATTCTACTTAAAAAATCGGGAGGCTGCCGTTATGGCGTGGTTTGACAAAAGAAAACATTCGCCGACGGTCAGCGGCGACGGCATAAAACGCCGCCGCGCAAAAAGATCCTCGTCGCTCCTTATCAGCCACAAAAAGGATAAGGGACTCATTGAGGAAAATGAAGCCTCGCTTCTGATACTGCAAAGCAGACCCGATGCGTTTTTCGCAGTAATATACGCGCTTCTGCTTGCTCTTGGTGCGGTTCTTTCATTCAGTGCAGGCTCGGCTTATGCTGAGGAGGCGTACGGCTCGGGATTCTACTTTGCCATGAACCACGTAAAACACCTCGTTGCGGGTCTTGTGGCTTCTGCGGCTATCTACTTTTGTTCGCAGCCGAGATTCATGAGAATGATCTCGATCGGTTTTTACGGAGCATCGATAGTTCTCTTGATCGCAGTTCTTTTCGTCGGTGTCAAGGGCGGCGGCGCGCAGAGATGGCTTAACCTCGGCTTTTTCACGCTTCAGCCCTCCGAGCTTGCTAAAACGGGTATCATCCTTTTGATGTCGCTTTACCTGACAAGGCACGATAAAGCCGTGAATTCAAAGGGATTCAATAAATATTCCTTCGTGCACGGATTTTTCGTTCCTTCGCTGATATTCATTCTTGTTTGCGTGCTCGTGCTTCTCGAAGACCATTTTTCGGGAACGATCATTATCGGAGCCATCGGATTCGGAATGCTTTTCCTCGGCGGAACCTATCTTGGTTGGTTTGTTTCCGTCATTCCTTTCGTCGGGATTATCGGCGCGCTTATACTCAGCACCGATTACGCACGCCAGAGAGTCGTAAGCTTCTTTGACAAGGGCTCGAACTCGTTGACCAACAACTGGCAGTCGACGCAGGGACTTTACGCTATCGGCTCGGGCGGACTTTTCGGTGTCGGACTTGGAGAATCTAGCCTTAAGTACGGATACGTTTCACAACCGCAGAACGACTTCGTTTTCACGATAATCTGCGAGGAACTCGGCTTTTTCGGAGCTGCCGCAATACTTTTGCTTTTCTTCGCGCTTGTTGCAAGAGGCGTCGTCCTCGGCTCGCGTGCACCGGATAAATTCACAGCTCTTGTGATCTACGGCTTGACCTTCAAGCTTGCCATCCACGTTTTTCTCAATGTTGGTGTAGTAAGCGGAATGCTTCCCAACACGGGAATCTCTCTTCCTTTCTTTTCAAGCGGAGGAAGCGCAACGATATCGCAGATGATCGATATGGGTATCATCCTTGGACTTTCGAGATTCTGCACACAGAAAAAATAAACCGAAAGGAGCCCTGATATGCGGGTTCTTGTTACAGGCGGCGGTACGGGCGGACACGTTAATCCCGCTCTTGCGATCGCCAATACGATAAAAAAGAATATCCCCGACGCCGAGATCGCTTTCGTAGGCACGGTCCGCGGACTTGAAAACGAGCTCGTTCCGAAGGCGGGATATAAGCTTTACCACGTTGACGTGCGCGGCATCCGCCGTTCGCTTTCATTATATAATATCAGATCTCTCTGGCTTGCCGCTGTTTCTCCCGTAAAAGCAAAGAAGATCATAAAGGAATTCAAACCCGATCTTGTTGTCGGCACCGGCGGATACGTAAGCTGGCCGATCCTTGTTGCGGCATCGAGAATGAAGATCCCGACCGCGGTTCACGAGTCGAATGCAGTCCCCGGACTTGCGGTTCGCAAACTTGTTCCTTACGTTGACCGTATATTCACAAACTTTGCCGTAAGCGCCGAGATCCTCGGCAAGAGCGGTAAGGTGATGCAGGTCGGTTGTCCTATGCTCGGTGAATTCGGAAACGTAAGCAGGGAAGAGGCGAGAGCACAGCTTGGAATTCCTCTCGACTCCAAATATATCGTTTCCTTCGGTGGAAGCCTCGGCGCTGCGGCAATGAACGATATGGCAATCGAGCTTATGCGCGATTACGTGAGCTCAAATAAAAATGTAAGATACACCCACGCGACGGGCGGCGATCATTATGGATCCGTAAAGGAACGCTTCACGTCCGAGGGACTTGATAAATTCCCCAACATAGAGCTTCTGCAGTATATTTATGATATGCCCCTCCGAATGGCGGCGGCAGATATAATAATAAGCCGTGCGGGAGCTATTACGATCTCGGAGCTTGCGCGTCAGGGTAAGGCGGCGATACTCATTCCGTCCCCCAACGTCACCGATGATCAGCAGACAAAGAACGCAAAGGCGCTTGCCGATATTGGCGGTGCGCTGATGATCCGCGAGCCCGAACTTGCGGACGGAAAGATATGCAAAGAGGTTGCTTCACTCCTTGAAGACGGCAAGAGAAGAGAAGCAATGGAAAAATCGATTGCGGGATTTGCTCCCCTCGATTCAAACAAACTGATATTCGACGAGCTTATGAGGCTTGCCGACAGAAAGTAAAAAACAAGGAAAAAGAGAGAAGGTGCGTCGCTTGGGATGAATCTTATAAAACAGAATAAACCCGCGGCAAGACCTTCCGATCTGCAGACAAACGCCTCGAATGTGTCCACCTACGTAAAGAAGGAAGAGAAAACTTACGTCCGCAGATATGCAATGTCCGAGGGTAAGCGCAGACGCTGGCTTGAAAACCACAAAGCAGGCCAGGAGGATGCGATCATGTTCCCCTCTATGAAAGCGATAAATGCAGAAGAGGCGACGCTTGATGACAGAAGAGAAAAGGCAAAGATACTCATGATCTGCCTCGGGGTCGCGCTTGTGCTTCTACTTCTCTGGCCGATGGCAAGATTTGCGGCGTCGCATCTTGTGGTCGAGGATGTAAGGATCGAAGGCACCACACTTTATAGCGGTGAAGAGATACTCAAAGCCGCCGGAATTGGCATCGGTGACAGTCTGCCGATATTCAAGGCAAAGAATATCGAGGGCTCACTTAAGAACTCACTCCCGTATCTGAAGAATTGCAGCGTTTCGTTCGATCTTCCCGGAACGGTGATAATTACTCTGAACGACGAATCCCCTGCATTCTGCGCCGAGATATTCGGTGAATATTATGCGATGAGCGCTGACTTGCGGGTGCTTGAAAGAGCAGATACGAGAGATAGCTTTTCAAAGCTTATCTACGTCGAATTGCCGCATGTTTCACGAGCTGTGGTCGGTGAGAAGATAGTGTTTGCTGACGGCGACGATTGCGACCACATTACGGAATTTCTCACACTCCTTTCGCAGTCGGAGCTTGACGGACGCGTGGAAAAGGTATATTTCGATAAGAAATTCGATATAGTCGCTTGTGTTGATTCCGAATTCCGCGTAATGTTCGGTTCGCCCTCACAGATGAAGCTGAAGATGGCGACCGTTGCAAAGATGATCGGCGACAACGCGGAGAAATGCGAAACCGGCGGAATTGTGGACGTCAGAGTAGCAGAGATCGCAGGTATCGTCATAAATGCCGATATCGACCCCATGGCAAGGGAATGATTGCCGCAAGCGGCAGAAATTTCAAGATGAAATTTTCCCGGAAGTACTTGAAATCCGGGAGAAAAAATTATATCATAATAATGTAAATAATAACTTTACCTATAAAATCGGAGGAATTGAAAATGGCATACGATTACGAACACGAGAACTTTAACACAAACGACGATCTGCTTGAAAGCGGAGTAAGCATCAAAGTAGTAGGCGTTGGCGGCGGTGGTAACAACGCAGTTAACAGAATGATCGACACAAATATCAGAGGCGTTGAGTTTATTGCGGTAAATACTGACCGTCAGGCTCTTCGTAACTCTGTCTCCCCCACACTTATCCCTATCGGTGAAAAGATCACCAAGGGTCACGGCGCAGGTGCTAACCCCGAGATCGGTCAGCGCGCCGCCGAAGAGAACGCAGAAGAGATCCGCGCGGCTCTCGCCGGCGCAGATATGGTATTCATCGCAACCGGTATGGGCGGCGGAACAGGTACCGGCGCGGCTCCCGTAGTTGCAAGAATCGCACACGAAATGGATATCCTTACGGTTGCTATCGTAACCAAGCCCTTCCTCTTTGAGGGTCGCCGCCGTATGCTTCAGGCGGAAAAGGGTATCGAGGAGCTTCGCAATTACGTTGACTCTCTCGTTATCATCCCCAACGAAAGACTCAAGCAGGTAAGTGAGACCAGAATCACTCTCAAGAATGCTTTTGAAATTGCCGACGACGTTCTTCGCCGCGGTGTTCAGAGCATTTCCGAGCTTATCAACGTTCCCGGCTTCATCAACCTTGACTTTGCGGACGTTACAAGCGTAATGCGCGATG
This sequence comes from Eubacteriales bacterium, assembly GCA_045535375.1. Lineage (GTDB taxonomy): Bacteria > Bacillota > Clostridia > Oscillospirales > CAG-272 > CAG-390. The sequence continues at coordinate 935 of JAZSLM010000099.1, read as the reverse complement.
CAGGTTACGCACACATGGGTACGGGTTCCGCTACCGGTAAGGACAAGGCAGAGATCGCGGCTAAGGCAGCAATCTCCAGCCCGCTTCTCGAAACCTCGATCAAGGGCGCAACCGGTATCCTTGTAAGCATCACCATGTCCCCCGACGTCGGACTCGAGGATGCGGATCTTGCTTCCACAATGATCACTGCAGAGGCTCATCCCGATGCGAACGTGATCTGGGGAGCTGCTTTTGATCCTGATCTTGAGGACGAAATGAAGATCACAATTATCGCAACCGGATTCGAGAACCCCGGTCACGATGAAAATAAGGTTCCCGCCCGTCCCGCACAGCCTGCACGTCCCGCACCTGCGCAGAGACCCGCGCCTCAGCCCGCTCCCGCAGTACAGCAGGCCCCCGCGCCTCAGCCCGCTCCCGCTCCCGCAGCAGAAGCACCCGCTCCTCAGCCTGCGCCCCAGCCTGCACCTCAGCCCGCGCCTCAGCCGGTTCAGCCCCAAAGACAGGCTCAGCAGAATCCCGGTGACAGCTTTGACGATATCATGTCCATCCTTCGTCAGCGCAAACCCAGAAGCGATTTCGGCAACGGCAGAAGATAATTTCCTGGAGGCAAAAAATGACTCTTTCCGAATTCAGAGCTCTTCTTGAGAGCGACAAGGTCATAGATATTATTCTTGACACGGACACTTACAATGAGATCGACGATCAGTATGCGCTTGCATACGCGATGCTCTCTAAAAAGAAGATCAATCTTCTTTCGGTAAATGCAGCTCCCTTCCACAACAGCCGCTCCACCGGTGCCGCTGACGGAATGGAGAAAAGTTACAATGAAATCTTTAACATCATGAAGCTTACCAATGCGGAGATGGCAGAGCAGGTGCCGGTATACCGCGGAAGTACACGTTTCATGACTTCGAAGACCGATATCGTCGAGTCGG
>JAZSLM010000111.1:0-8249 GCA_045535375.1 Eubacteriales bacterium | reverse complement strand
GCTTCTCCCAGGAGAAGCCTGAGGTTACTGTTAGCTTTATTTGCTACACATTGATGTTGTTTAGTATATATCTATAAATCAGTATTTATTGTCAGTAAAAATAAAAGCTTAAAAGAAATACAAGGAATACTTTTTGAACCAAGTTGCACTCTAAATTGAGTTTTTCAAACTTGTTCAATAAAATATTCCTTGCTTTTTGCATAAATAAATTATAAATTTTGGCAATATTAGTTGCACTAACTGAATTATCGCAATAAAAACTCAGGCTTCTCTCGGGAGAAGCACCCTCCGCAGAGGGTGATGAGGAGACACCGTTTGTGCTCGGTAGAATCAAGTGAATATTTTCTCCGCAATTCGTTAAATGCTTCTTTTGCGTCAAGTAGGATTCCGTCGCGCTCAAATTCCTTTTCAGCTTCATATATAGCTGAATCTATTTCTATTGTTAACATTGCCGTTATTTCTTACACTTCTGAATCTCTTTGATCTTTACCACAAAATTAAGGTTGACCGCCTCGGCGTTTCCCTTTTTCTCGAGCAAGAGCGCGCCCTCGGTGACTTCCTTGATCGTTCCGTTGTACTGATTGCCGTCGAAGGTGTAGATGATGCATTCTTTCTCGATAAATCTCTTTGCAAGCTCAAACATTTTCTTGTTCTCCAATTCTTTATTAATTATTTTGTTTGCTAAAACAGTTCTTTTTCTCCGTCTTTGCGAGGGTATTATGACGAAAAGCAGGATCCATATCGGTAAGAATGATACAAACGTAGAGGGTTCCATTTTCTTACCTCCTCTTGTTCTTCATATTGAGGTATCCTCTCGCGGAGAGGAGAAACACAGCGAGGTAAAGTCCCATAATTCCGCCCAAAAACGCCGAAGCTCCGTAATTGTCCCAGCTTAAGTTGAGAAAGAACTGAGGAAGCAGTACGCAGCAGAAGATAATGATCAAGGGCGTCATTCGTCCTCTCAAAACTCGTTCCATCATTTGAAGCTTCGATTCCTCGTCGCAGAAGATCGATTCTTCACCGTTCATTTCCGACGCGGGCTTGCGAAAATAGGAATATCCCGCGTATTCCTGCAGATGCTCCCATCCGCAGTCGGAGAACATCTGAAGATATTCGTCCTTATTGTCCTTTGAATCCTGATTGTAGTCGAGCTGATAGACCACGTCCGCGGGGATGCATTTTTCAAAATGATAAACGCCGAGCCCCGTCACTTTTATGAATTTCCAGCCGTCCCGGTGCATCTCGCGGAGATATTTTTCCTCTTTTTCGTATTCAAAGATGGTGAAATACTTGAACTGCTTGCGTTCGTTTTCGTTTTTCATTCGATCTCCCCCTTGCATATTTTGTATAGCTTTTCGATCCGCGCGATCTCGAGCGCAAGGACTTCTTCGCCGAGATCGGTGATCTTGTAGATCTTTCTTTTATCCTCCTCGCGGATGAAGCGGATGACGCCGTCCTTTTCCATCTTGGAAAGACTGCCGTACATCGTGCCCGGCGCAAGCCTGATCGCGCCGTCCGTCAATCTTTCGACCGTTTGGACGATCCCGTAGCCGTGGTTCGGCTCGCGAAGGCAGAGAAGGATGTAAAACGCCGTTTCCGTCATCGGAACGTAGACCTTTTTTATATGCTGATCCATTTTGCCCTCCTTATATCGTACTGCGATATATCGCACCTATATTATATCGCACTTCGATATATTTGTCAAGGGTTTTTTCAGAAAAAATGAAAAATTCTCGCCAAAATGACGAGAATTTTTATTATTTATCGCTCTTTTTCGCGTAAACCTCAACACAGAAACCCTTATGTCCGCATTCGGGGCAGCGGAGCTTACGGGTCGTGGGCGTGTGATTTGCCCAGAACATTTCTTTGAAGCTTGGCTTGAAGATGTGATTGCACTTCGGGCAGATGTATTCCACTCGCTTGTAGTAGAATATGCTCATCCAAGTTGCAATAGCAATTACGATTGGCAGACCGATGGCGATGAAGGGCCACCAGATGCCCTCAAGGATTCCGAGCATAAGTGTGCCGACTTCGGCGATCTCGGCGATGATACCTATGATAACCATAGTCCAGCGCATACGGTAAAGTTTCTTTTTGTTTTCCATTTGAATTGCTATATCACCTAAAGATTCAAGAGAGAAGTTAGAAGTCTTTTTGAGTCCGCGGCGAAGCTCTTCGACCATATCGAGCTTTTTTTGCAGAATATCCGATTCGGCGCGAAGCTCCGCCTCGTGCTGATCGAGAATTATCGAAATGACGCTTTCGGGGTCATCTTCACCAAAAAGCTCGCCTATCGTGTTGATCGGCAGACCCATCTCGCGGAGAAAACAGACCGTTTTCATCTTGGATAGATCGTCCTCGGAATAAAGACGTCTGCCGCCCTCGGAAAGCTCGCTCGGAATGAGTATGCCGCGCGTATCGTAATACTGAACCGTCCGCACCGAAACGCCGCACATCTTGGCGATCTCTCCCGTAGTGTATTTTGACATAGCATTTACCTCCTTACGCCTATAGTTTAGCATATTACGCAGCGTTACAAGCAATACCTTACGCGGGGGATTTTTAAGAAATTTCAAAAATGTGCTCACCCGCACATAAAACGTCGCCGTTATACATAGCTTTCGGCTCGCCTTCAATATTGATGCGGAGTGAGATCTTTCTGTCTTCGCGCGTCCATTCGACTGCAATATTTCCGTCCGCAAGCTTTGTGCAGGCACATACGCGGTTGACTTCATTTGCAAAATAAGGCGCGATATCGATCTCTTTACCGACTCTGATGCCCGCGAGCATACTGTAAAGTATGCCGTCAACGCTGCCGAACATGCAGTGATTCTGCGACTTTCCTCCAGCCCATTCTTCGGGGAGAGTCGTCTTTCCGCGCGTCATGTCGAGCCACGAGGGATAGGTATCCTGAAGCAGAAGCTTCATTGCGATATCGCTTCTGCCGTTGTCGCGCAGGACTTCCATAATGTATTTTGTGCCGAGAATGCCGGTCGTCAGATGATATCCGTGCGCAACTACATCTGCAACTAACTTTTCGACAGCTTGGGGAATATCCTTTTCGGGAATCACGCCGAGTTTCAGCGCAAAGGATAGGCTGAACTGCGAATTCCCGTCGAATACGACGTTTTCGGCATCGTAGAAGGCATCAAGAATGATCTTTTTCTGATCTTCGATAAGCTTTGATATCTCCGAAGCATCACGTTCGGTGGTTTCGAGCACGTTCTTTGCGATTATGAGGTTGTAGAGATAGTAGAGTGTCGAGCAGGACTCGGGATCGCCGCGCGTCCATCCCTCTGCCATCGACATCCAATCGCCGTAGCGCGTTTTCGGAAGGATAGGCCCTTGCGTCTTAAGAAAATCAATATACCTCATAAGCACGGGCGCGTATCTTTCGAGCACTTCCTTGTCGCGGTAGAAGAGGTAGTGATCCCAAAGGATCACGGAAAATCCCGCAGACCAGTCGATCGAGTGGAACTGATCGTGCCAGGGTGCGATATGCGGCATTGCACCTGTTTCGGTATGAGCGCAGAGCGAAATATCCTCGAGAAATTTGCGGTAATATGCGCGCATATCGAAATTATACAAGCAAACAAGGTCGGTGATGTGCGCGTCGCCCATCCAGCCGAGTCGCTCGGAGCGCTGTGGCGAATCCATCGGGAAGCTTTGGAGCGCGGATTTCTGGGTGCGGAGAATGATGTCGTGCAGGCGGTTTATATCCCCGTTGTCGCATTCAAATCGTCCGCTGTTTTCGATGTCGGCGTAAACGTGGAACGCCTTGACTTCAAGCAGCTCTGCCATACAGTTTTCGATCGTTATCTCAACGACCGAGAAGCCGCAGAAGCTGAATGAAGGCTCGTAGACCTCGATACCCTCGCCCGAAAGGATGTATTCGTCAATATTTTCCGCGTCGGCATTCGAAACGGGATCGAGATATCCGTCGCGCATCGACTCGGCATAGCGGATGCGTACCTTTTCACCGCGCTCGCCGCGCACCTTGATGCGAACCCATCCCGAGATATTTTCACCGAAAATGTGAATGGTTTTGCCGTTTACGCGCTTTTTGATCTTGATAGGATCAAGCTCGGTTCTTTTTATAATATGGAAGTATTCGTTTTTTTCAAGATGGCGCGTGGGGCTTTCAATGCGGAGTGCATTTTGCCACTCACTGTCATCGAATCCGTTTTCTTTCCAACCCTTTTGCTCAAGACGCGCATCGTAGCGCTCGCCGTCGTAGTAACAGTTGTGCGTCGTAGCACCGTGCGAACATTTCCAGCTTTCGTCGCAGAAATGATCTTCGCATCTTCCGTCGGCATAACCGACAGTCATTTCAAACGAAAGGCAGGGATCGCCGTAATATGCTGCCCGCCAACCCCAATATTTCTTGGGTGTTGAAAAACGCGCATTTCCAAGCTCGACGGCAAACGTGTGCGTGCCCGCGGAGAGGATGGAGGCAATGTCGAATTCATCGTAAAGCGCGAGCTTGCGGTAGGCGGTCTCAAGCGGCGAGAGCGAATAATTGCCCACCTTTTTGCCGTCTATGTATAAATGGTAGAAACCGAGTCCGCAGATCTTGATCTTTGCCACGGCGGGCGTTTCCGCAAAGGTATATTCTTTGCGGAAGATGATACTTGCTTTTTCGGGGTCGATCTTTTGAAGGTTGGCTTCAACTATTTCCCCCCATCCCTCGCCGTTTTCACCGAATGGCAGGCGGGGCATAATCCTTTTTGCTATCCAATTGCTGTTCTTCATATCTGTAACCTTAAAAAAGCCCGAAAGCCTCGGAAATAAGGCTTTCGGGCGAAAATTCAATTAGATTTATTTTTCGATGGATGCAAAGCTGTCGGTTATATCCTTGAACAGCTTGGTGAGCTGCTTCTCCAGACGTTTGCTGAGAGATGCCCAGGGAGTGCCTGCGATAGCGGCGTTATCCCACTGGTCGCTCATTGCGTTGAGAGAGGAGTTGAACAGACGTCCGAAGTCGAATACGATACTTTCGCGGATGATGTCGTACATTTCCGACTCAACCGAGGTCTCGGAATATCTGAGCTTCATGGTCATTTCGAAGATTGCGGGAGTGGTGAGACGGTAAGCCTCGCTTGCCCAGCACTCAAGAACAGCCGCTGCGCGGTTTACATCCTTCGAGAGGGTGTAGATAGCGTAGAAGGAGCAGGGGTTACCTACAACGGTGTAGTGTCTTTCCTGATCCTTGTTGAACTTGGGTATCGGAACGATACCGTAGCTGAAGCTTACTTCAGAAAGACGGTTTGCAATGTCATGGTGACGCGCCATGCTCATAAGAGCATTTCCGTTGAGGAAGGGCGTGCGGTAGTTAGAGGAGTCGATGTAAGCATCACCCTGCTTGATCCAACCTCCGACTATATCTACAAGATTTGCTGCCTTTTCGGAGGTGTAGTCGGGCGAGATCTTCATAAGAGTTTCAGGGTCCTTTTCAGCCTGCTTGAGACCTGCACCGTAGTAAATTGCGTCAAAGTGCCAGTTAAGAGAGGTGAAGCCGTAGAAGTCGTTTTCGTTCTTGGAGTTGCTGGCGTCAAGATCCTGATAAAGTTCCTTGGTCAGGATCTGGATGGTTTCCATTGTCCAGTTGCCTTCCTTAACGTAGGTGGAGGGCTCAACAAGCCCGGGATACTGAGCGATGATATCCTTGTTGTAGAAGATAGCATACATCTGGTGAATGGAGTTTGTGGCAACGTCACCGGTTACGAAGTAGAGTGCGTCGCCGATAGTAGCGGTATCAAGCATAACGGCCGGCCACCAGGGCTTTTCAAAATCAAGGTATTCCGCCTGCATAAGGTCTGCGCAGTAGCCGTACATAGCGGTGAGCGCGATGGTACGGGAGTGTGCCGACATAAGGTCGTAGGTAGAGTCGCCGGAAGCATACAGGTTACCCACGTGGTTGGCGTAATCCTGGCCGACGCCGTTGTTATACTGACCCTTGATGCCTACCCATTCAAACGTTACGCCCATCTGGGATTCAACGTTAGCATTACGCTGGAATATTGCGTCGGTGATCATATCACCGGTTGCTTCTTCAACGAAGAACTCGGGATTTTCAACGTCTGTCCACCAAAGAACGGTGATGGTCTCGCCGCCGAAGTCGAGCTCCTCGGGAAGATCGCTCTTGAGGTAGCCGTTTTCATCGTAGAGACTTTCGGTGGTTTCCGCATCGGAGCCTGCGGGATTTTCGGTAGCCGCGGGAGCGAGAGTGGTCTCTGCATTGGGATCGGTAGTTTCAGCGCATCCGACAAGCAGTGCGAGAATCATAAGCGATGCAAGTAACAGAGATATGTATCTTGCGTACTTTTTCATTGGTAATTCCTCCAATATTTATTGATAATATAATAATAGCATAAATTTACCATTTTGTCAATATGAATTTTTGTCTGATTTATAAAATATGTACAAAAATCCCCGAAAGCGTGCATCTTTCGGGGATTTTAGAAGTTATGAGTTTAGAGTTATGAGTTTAGAGTTATGAATTTGGCTTCGCCAAACGTTGTAGCTTCAAACTGCACCGAAGGTGCATCATAACTACGCGAAGCGTATCATAACTGATAATTTACCGAAGGCAATCATAGTTGATTTTCGCTATGCGAAAATCATTCCCACTCTATCGTGCCCGTAGGCTTGGGTGAGAGGTCGTAGAGGACGCGGTTGATGCCTTCTACTTCGGTGGTGATTCTGTTTACGATCTTATGCAGAACCGCGTAGGGGATCTCTTCGATAGTCGCGGTCATGGCGTCCTTGGTGTTGACGGCGCGGATGATCGCGGGCCAGCCTTCATAGCGGCTTTCGTCCTTTACGCCGACAGACTTGATATCGGGGATGATGACGAAGTACTGCCATACCTTCTCTGCGAGTCCGCAGATATCGAATTCCTCGCGGAGGATCGCGTCTGCCTCGCGAAGAGCCTCGAGACGGTCACGGGTAATCGCTCCCAGACAACGTACTCCGAGACCTGGGCCAGGGAACGGCTGGCGATACACCATCTCGTATGGAAGACCGAGCTCTACTCCGCAGGCACGTACCTCGTCCTTGAAGAGCTGCTTGATCGGCTCTACAAGCTCGAACTGCATGTCCTCAGGAAGTCCGCCTACGTTGTGATGAGACTTTACCATCTTTGCTGTCTTGGTGCCGCTCTCCACGATGTCAGGATATATGGTTCCCTGACCGAGGAAATCTATACCGTCAAGCTTGCGGGCCTCTTCCTCGAATACGCGGATGAACTCGCCGCCGATGATCTTTCTCTTCTGCTCAGGATCTGCAACTCCCTCGAGAAGACCGAGGAAGCGGTCAGTCGCGTCTACATATATAAGGTTGGCGCTGAGCTGGTTGCGGAATACTTCCACCACGTTCTCGCTCTCGCCTTTACGCATAAGTCCGTGATTTACATGTACGCATACAAGGTTGTCACCGATAGCCTTAAGGAGCAGAGCGGCAACAACAGAGCTGTCCACTCCACCTGAAAGTGCAAGAAGCACCTTCCTGTCGCCTACCTGCTTGCGGATCAGTTCCACCTGGTCGGCAACGAAATTCTTCATGTTCCAGTTTGCCTCAGCCTTGCATGTGTCGAATACGAAGTCTTTCACAGCGTTCTTGATGAATTCCTCGTCGTTTCCGAACTCAGGAAGCTTCACCTCACAAAGCGCCTTGTCATGACCTGCAGCCATTACCGGGAATCCGGCCTCGTATATTTCAGGGAGGACATCTATAGCGACTCCGTCAATTACATTGTTCGGACCGCCATTGATGATGATACCTTTTACGTTAGGCAGTGCCTTAAGCTCTGCTGCAGTGATGTCGTGCGGGTATATTTCGCTATATACACCCAGTGCACGGATTGCCCTTGCTACCACAGTGTTCTCGTGGCTTCCAAGGTCAAGAATAACAATCATGTCCTGTTTCATTGTCAAATACATTTTTCAAGCCGCAAAAATAGAAAAAGATTGGTAAATATTTTATAAAAAACATCTATTTTTGCAAATCTTTTTCGAGGGGCGAAACCTCTCGAGTGGCAGTATGCCGTATAATGATTAATTATCAGTGTAATATGCAGGAAATCAGAAATATTGCAATCATCGCGCACGTTGACCATGGTAAGACAACCATAGTTGACAGGATGATTTATCAGGCACGTCAGCAGCGTGAGCAGGAGAAGTTGGGAGAACTCATCCTTGACAATAATGACCTTGAGAGAGAAAGAGGCATCACCATTCTTGCGAAGAATG
>JAZSLM010000044.1:0-55958 GCA_045535375.1 Eubacteriales bacterium | reverse complement strand
TGTACGCCGCCATTCGGAAGCACAAGAGTAATTTCGCGCTCTGCGGAGCGCGACTTAAGGCGCTGCCTTAAGAATTCGCCACCTTTGAAAAGGTGGACGAAACTTTTTCGCTATTGAAAAAACGGCTGACAGTTGAGCGTCAGCCGTTTTATTAATTAAGCCTTAAGCGCGATTCCCTTTCCTGCGAGATCAGCAATTACCTTATTGGCAACTACCATGACCTCGTCGCGGGTGAGGGTTCTGGTCTTATCAGCGAAGGTGATACGGACGGTGACGGACTTGCCGGCTTCGTCGGCGTATCTGTCGGTGACCTTGACATTCTTTACGAGTGCGCCGCCGTGTGCCTTGATAGACTCGCCGATGGGCGCGTAGATATCGGTCTTGAAGGTAAGGTCGATATCCATCTCGGGGTACTTGGAAGGTTCGTCATAGAAGAGCGCCTGCTTTGCGCAGTTTGCGAATGCAGAAACATCAATCTCGGCGTAGACGATTGAAGCCTTCTTGTCGATCTTCTTGGATACGGTGGGGTAAACGATACCGATCTCACCGATCTCGGTCTCGCCGCAGTAAACCGCGTTGAGGTTTCTCGGATGCTGATAGGAATGGCTTGCTTCCTTCTTTACGAACTTAATGGGAGCGTGCTTGATATCGTCGGCGATAACTGCAAGAATGTTGCAGAGCTTACCGTAAACGGTCTCCATGCTCTCGGTCTTCGAGTAGAGGGTGATCGCAAGCTTTTTCTTTTCGTTACAGAGGCCGTCCTCGCGGAGGCCGTCAACTACGCAACCGATCTCGAAAACGCCGAACTCGGGAGCGTATGCGGTGTTGTACTTGACCTGGCAGAGCTGGGTGGGGATGATGGTCTTGCGGAGGGTCTCGATATTGGGGTTAGCCGCGCCAGCGATCTTTACGTTATCCTCTACCTCGATGCCGAGTTCCTTATACTCATCGTTGTAGGTCCAGATATAGGAATGAAGCTCGTGGCAGGAGAATCTCTTTACTAGAAGATCCTTGATCAGCTCCTCAACGCTCTTTCTGATATCCGCACGGATGGGATAGGAGGGAGCGTAAACGGTATTGATATCGAAGTTATCGTAACCGTAGATACGGGTGATCTCTTCGATGATATCTGCCTTCATAGTTACGTCCTTGGTGGAACGCCAGGAAGGAACGGTTACGGTGAAGGTAGTGCCCTCAAGAGAGATACCGAAGCCAAGAGCCGAGAGAGTTGTAAGGATATGCTCATCGGAGATCTCGATACCGGTATAGCGATTTACGAAGGATCTGTCAAAGGAGAAGGTGATGGTGGGATACTTATACGCCTGCTCGTCGGTGAGAGAGGAAACGACCTTTGCCTCGGGATCTGCATCCTGCATGATTTTGACAAAGCGGGCAACGGCGGTGGGAGTCATTTCAGGGTCAAGGCACTTCTCGTAACGCTGGGAAGCGTCGGTTCTGTGCGCGAGACGAACGGTGGTCTTACGAACCGAAACTGCATCGAAGGTAGCACACTCGAGAGTGAGCTTGGTGGTGTCTTCAACGATCTCGGAGTCAAGTCCGCCCATAACGCCCGCGATGCAAACGGGAATGTCGCCGTTGCAGATCATAAGCATATCCTCGTCGATGTTGCGCTCTACGCCGTCGAGGGTCTTGAAGGAAAACTTATGATCGTATCTCTTGATGCGGAGCTTTTCAACCTTGCGCGAGTCGAATGCGTGCATAGGCTGTCCCATCTCGAGCATAATGTAGTTGGTAATGTCGGTGAGGAAGTTGATCGAGCGCATACCGCAGTAGTAGAGGCGGATACGCATATTTACGGGGCTTACTCTGCGGGTGATGTTCTCAACCTGGAGGCAAGAATATCTCTGGCAGAGCGAGTCCTCGATCTTCATATCAACTGCGGGAAGATCGGAATACTGGGAAAGATCGGCACAATCGAGGGGCTTGAGCTCTCTGCCTGCGATAGCGGCGAACTCGCGCGCGATGCCGTAATGACCCCAGAGGTCGGGGCGGTTTGTAAGGGACTTGTTATCAACCTCGAAGATGATATCGTCAATGTCGAAGAGGGTCTTGATATCGGTACCTACTGCAAAAGCGGGATCGAGGATCATAAGACCGTCGTTGTTATCACTGATACCGAGCTCTTTCTCGGAGCAACACATACCGTTCGAGGTGTAGCCTGCAAGTTTACGGGGAGCGATGGTGATGTCACCGATCTGCGCGCCGAGCTTTGCAAAGGGAACTTTGAGTCCGACTGCTACGTTGGGAGCACCGCAAACGACGTCAACGAGTTCAGCCTCGCCGATGTCAACCTTGAGAAGGTGGAGCTTTCTCGATTCGGGATGCTCCTCGACCGACTTGATCTCTGCGACAACGATGCCGGAGAGGTCACTGCCCTTCATGAATATTTCGTTTTCTACCTCTGCGGTAGAAAGAGAGAATCTGTGGATGAGCGAAAGCTTGTCAAGACCGGAAAGGTCAACGTAATCGCATATCCAATTCATAGATAAAAACATTTTTCTTTCCGTCCTTTCTTATTTATCCTCGGTGAACTGCGAGAGAACCTTGAGGCTTCCGCTGTTGAGGTCTCTGATATCCTTAACGCCATAGCGCATCATTGCAAGTCTGGTAAGTCCGAGACCAAATGCAAATCCGGTGTATTCCTCGGGGTCGATGCCGCCCGCCTTGAGTACCTCGGGGTGGATCATACCGCAGGGGCAAAGCTCGAGCCAACCGCTGTGCTTGCAGGAAGGACAACCCTCGCCGCCGCAGATAGCGCAGGAGATATCAAGCTCGAAGCCGGGCTCGACAAAGGGGAAGAATCCGGGACGGAGACGAACCTTTACGTCGCGCTTGAAGACCTCGGAAAGCATCGTCTTCATGAAGAAGATGAGGTTCGAGATCGAGATGTTCTTATCGACCATAACGCCTTCCATCTGGAAGAAGGTGTTTTCGTGGCAAGCATCGGTTGCCTCGTTTCTGAAGCAGCGTCCGGGGAAGATCGCCTTGAGCGGTACTCCGTTATTTACGAGGTCGTCGCGGTATTTCTTATAGATAGCATTCTGCGCGGCACTGGTATGTGTCTTGAGAAGCTGACCGTTGGTAAGGTAGTAGGTATCCTGCATATCACGCGCGGGGTGATGCTTGGGAATATTGAGAGCCTCGAAGCACTCGTAGTCGCTTACGATCTCGGCGTAGTCCTCAACGTGGAAGCCCATCGACTTGAAGATGGTCTCGCACTCGCGCTGAACGAGGGTGATGGGGTGGAAGGAGCCGCGGTCGAGCACAGCGGGCATCGAAACGTCAAACTCGGGCATGGATGCTACTTCGCGCTCAAGCTCTGCACGGCGAAGCTCTTCGCCCTTCTGTGTGATAGCCTGCGCGAGCTCGTTCTTAAGCACGTTTACTTCCTGACCGAAGGCCTTTTTCTCTTCGGGTCCCATGTCCTTCATGGACTTGAGAAGCTCTGTCACGCTTCCCTTCTTACCAAGGAAATCAACACGGATCTCCTCGAGCGTCTGCATAGAGTCTGCGGCAGCAAGTTTCTGCGCAAATTCCTGCTTCAGTTCTGCAATGTTCTGTGACATTTTATTTGTCCTTTCAAATTTATAATCAGATAATGTTTTTTAATTCAAGAAGATTTTCGATTCTGTAATCGACGTCCGCGCTGTCATAGTAATGTTCGGGATCGTAGAGACAGCCCTTCATTCCGGCATTGCGTCCGCAATCGGTGTCGATATCTCGGTCACCGATCATGATGCAGTCCTTTTTGTCAAGTCCGTGCTTTTCACAAAGATAATTGAGCGCGTCGGGTGCGGGCTTGATCGGGAATTTCATTGTCGAGTCGATGATATCTTCGAAGCAATCGGCAATTCCCCACTGCTCGAGGAGGAGCTTTACGATCTTGCCCGAATGGGTGTAGAGATAATTTTTATGTCCCTGTGCCATAGCGTAGCGAAGGATCTCTTCTGCCTCGGGATAAGGCTTCTGGATCTTCGGAGCGAGCTCGTTGTGGATCACGTGAAATTCCTGTCTGAGTTCTGCGTTGTCCTTACCACCGAAATCATAGCACTTGATAGTATGACCGACGGATACCTTCAGTTTGTCATAAGCGCTTTGGTATGTATCGGAAAGACCGTAGTTCTTGAGTAACTGAAGTATAGACTCTGTAAAGCAGGGGTATGTGTCGGAAAGAGTTCCGTCAAAGTCATAGATAAGATGTTTGTAATTCATTGTTTGTTATTCCTTGCTTTTTTCTTTTCTCTTCTGATCTCAGCGTCCTCGGGATTCTCGGGAATTAGTATTTTCGAGAAGTGATATCCCTTCGTGCCGCACCAATAAGCAAGCGCGGAAGTCACAAGTGAGGGGATGATTATTACAAAATAGGACAGCCAATAGTTGTTAAGGGGCATACCGCCGACTTTAAGCGAAAGCAGCCCGGTATACATACCCTCGATAAAGAGAGCGATCACCTTTGCAAGTGCGCCTGCCGCGTAAAGTGCTCCGCCTTCGGGAGCGAAGCTGCAAGCGAGGATGACGATTGCCAGAAGGAGATTGAGGCTGTTTGAAAGAAGAGCAACGTATAGTCCTGCAAGCGGCATTTCCTTCTTTGTTCCGTTTTCGATACCGAACTTATCCTTCGATCCGACCTCCCACATTGCCGCATAGGTCAGAAACAGATAAAAAATAATAGCACCGCCACTGGTGATGATCTTGAGGGTGGCGTTTTCGACTTTACCGCAGGCAATTGCGAGGACAAGTCCGAAGATCGATATCGCTATCTGATTCACAAACAGACGAACTGCGTTATATGAGTGTTTTTGCATAAAATCACGCACTGGGTATTCCTCCGTAAAAGTTGTAGTAATTGCGTTTTTGGGGCTTGCGGGAACGCAAGCGTATAAATTATATACTTTTATCTAATAATATTCAACACAAAAAACTGAAAATTTACATTTTATCCACTAAAATCTTGCGAAATGTTGTATAATATTATATATACTCAAAGTGAGGTGGGCTTATGGCAACCGAATACAATCCCAAAGAATACTCTCCCGTGCTGCGCGACTTTGCAAATTACAAGCTAACCATAGCAGGTTGCTCGCGGTCGACGGTGAATGAATATATGCGAGATATACGCGATTTTCTCCGCTTCCTGATTGCAGACAGAACGGGTATAGATCCCGAATCGGAGGAATACGCAAAAATTACCATGGCGCAAGTCGATCTGGCTTTTCTGAGATCTGTCGAGGTAATGGAAATATACAACTATCTTTCATACTGCGACATGACTCTCGGGAACAAGCAAAACGCCAGGGCACGCAAGCTTTGCGCTATCCGCGCTTTGTTCAAATACTACTGCAAGACAAGAATGCTTATAGATAACAATCCCGCGGAGAAAGTCGATGGACCGAAGAAGCCGAAAAGTCTGCCAAAGCATATGACCTATGAAGAAGCAGTTTACTTCATCGAAACCGTGCGAAACGATACATCGCAGACCGATTTCATCCGCATACGCAACTGGTGCATGGTAACGCTTTTCCTCAACTGCGGAATGCGACTTTCCGAGCTTGTCGGCATCAGCCTCAACGACGTTGACAGATTTTTGCGCTCGGTGCGTATTCTCGGCAAAGGAAGCAAGGAACGAATTCTTTATTTCAACGATGCTTGCCGCGCGGCGCTTGAAGAATATATTCCGTTACGCGAGGAGCAAAAGGTAGCGACCGAGAATGAAAACGCTCTCTTCATCTCGCGCCTCGGAAAACGCATAGACGTGCGAATGGTGCAAAAAACGGTGGACAAATACCTTGATGCATCGGGGCTTGGAAACCGAGGACTTTCGGTACATAAGCTCCGTCACACGGCAGCAACACTGATGTATTCAAAGGGCGGGGTTGACGTGCGCGTGCTAAAGGAGATCCTCGGGCACGAGCAGCTCAATACCACGCAGATATACACCCACGTTTCAAACAGCGAGGTCGAGGCGGCAATGGCGAAGAATCCTCTTGCGGGACTTACCTCTGCAGAACCGAAAAAGGATGAAAACGAGAAAACTATCCACATCGGCACACTCGATAGCAGCCAAAAGGACAACTAATTTACATTTTCCTATATACTTTTCCGAAATTATATGATATAATATTTAATTGACCAAACCGATAGAAAGGAATAATCAGTTTTGGATCTTACAAACTTTTCTTTGCTTTATCCCACCGCCGAGAGCATCAGCCGCCATATGTCGGAGGGCGTGCGTCCCGATATTTCGGATTTCACACTCGACGAGATGGGTTTTTCCCAGATCTTTGATCTTAAAAACGGTTCTCTTTCCGAATTTTTCACATCCGACGAAGATGTTATCAACTACCGCCGCGAGACTTTTGGCGATATGCTCGACAATCCCGAGCTTATCCGCACACTCAACGATCTGCTCCCCATTCTTTCAGACATTATGGAGCTTCGCCGCCTTGAAGCAGACAGCGGCGACCCCAACGACTATCTTTCAAGTATAACCGAGATCGAGCTTTACATCTCCTGCGTGGATACTCTCGACGACGGACTCAACGCTGTCAAGGACAATCTCAAGGGACAGGCATTCAGAACACTCTGCGACCGCATCAGCGAGCTTGCCGAAAGTGATTACTACGCACAGCTCAATGAAAAGCTCTGCGAGCTTACAAAACGCGTGCGCGAGATCAAGAGTGTGACGATGGGCGTCAACCTCGACGCACAGCTCCGTCCTTCCTCCGCCGGCGTGCTTTCGATCAATTCCGAATCCTTCCGCTCCGGTGAGGTGCTTGAAAAGATCCTTCGCCTTAATTTCAAGGACGACGAATACACCTGCATTGCAAGCCTCGTTCCCTTCGGCAAAAAGCAGTCGGAAAGCCAGAAGACCGCGCTTTCACTTGCTTTCAATACCGCTATCAACGAGGTGTACAAATCCTCTCTCCGCTCCTGGAAGAAGATAGTTCAGCAGTACGTTCTCGAGAATACGGACTTCCTGCTCAATCTTATGCCCGAGATCGAATTTCTTATCAAGGGTACCCGTCTTATGAGTCGTCTGCGCGAAAAGGGCTGCGATCTTTGCGTTCCAGTTCTTGCTCCTGCGGATGACAGAGCTTTCAGCGCGATAGGTCTTTACAACCCCGCAGTTGCCCTCAAGATCGACGACGAGATCGTGACCAACGACCTTATCTTCGACGAGAAAGCCACCATATATGTACTCTCGGGTCCCAACCGTGGCGGTAAGTCGGTTATCACCTGCGCGCTCGGTATGGCTCAGGTAATGCTTCAGCTCGGTCTGTTCATTCCGGCAGAAAGCGCAACGATATCGCCCGTTGATGCTATCTACACCCACTTCCCCACCGGTGCGGATGACACTATCGACAAAGGACGACTCGGCGAAGAGTGCGCGCGTCTGGGTGAGATATTCGACAGCGTTACCTCGCATTCTCTCGTTCTGCTTGACGAATCACTCTCGTCAACGGGCTCTTACGAGGCTTCCTACATCGCCGCGGAGATACTTACGGGATTCTCGGCTGTAAAATGCCGTACGCTCTTCTCCACCCATCTTCACGAGCTTGCCGCAATGCTTGACGAGATCAACGAAAAATGCGCGACAGAGGGCGGTGCGCCGATCGACACGCTCGTTGCGGGAATCGATGAAGGCAAGCGTTCCTTCAAGATCTACCGCGCAAAGCCCGACGGTAAGAGCTACGCCCGCGATATCGCAAACAAATACGGACTCTCGCACGAGTCGATTATGAAAAAGATAAACAGATAAAGTAAATCCGCAGAGCTGAACGCTCTGCGGATCTTATTTTTATAAAGTAATTTCAACGGAAACTATCTGACCGTTTCTCCATACTTCAACGGTAACGGTGTCGCCAACCTTGTGCTTGAAGAGTTCGGCGCGAAGTCTTTCGATAGTGGGCGTATTTACGCCTCCGAAGGAAACGATTATATCGCCCGCTTCGATCTTGCCGTGTGCAGGATAGCCCTCGGTTACAGACGAGATATAAACGCCGTCAACCTCGGGAGTGATAGAGGTGCCGTCGGTAAAGCGCGCCTCCTCGCCCTTATAGACCGTGCCGCCCTGAATACCGAGCTGAACACCCTGAGTCGCGCTTCCCTTATTGCCCGAATACTTGCCGTCTTCAATGATATCTTCTGCAATTTCAACAGCATCGTTGATCTGGATCGAGAAATAAAGTGTGTCGCCCGCATCCGAAGCGTAATACTTCATCGTGTTGATACCGATGACCTCGCCGCGCATATTGATGAGCGGACCGCCTGAGTTGCCGTGGTTGAGGGTAGTATCCGTCTGGATCATTTCCATAGTCTTTTCAAGAAGTCCTGATGACTCGTAAACTCTGACCGTACGATTGACACCCGAAACGATACCCTTCGTTACTGTGCCTGCATAATCGGTGTCAACGGGAGTACCGATCGCAATAACGTCCTCGCCGACGCGGATGGCATCCGAATCACCGACCGCGAGGGGAGCTATACCGAGATTTCTTACGAGAATAACGGCTACGTCGGAAAGCTCATCGCCGTCGATAAGCTCGGCTTTCAGTTCTCTGCCGTCGGTGCACATAACCGAAATGTTCTTTGCGCCATCGATAACGTGGTAGTTGGTGATTATATAACCGTCATCGGTGTAAACGAATCCGCTTCCGAATCCGATGCCGCCATCTTTTTCAACGACGACCGTAACAACGGCATCCTTGACGCTGTCAACGAGATCGGCGAGTGCCGGAGTATCTCCTCCGACTACGATCGTCTCACCTTTATTACCAAATCCTGTTATAAGCAAGACAGCAAGCAAAGAAAAGCAGACTGCGAAAAGGCAGGTCATTATAATTGCGTATACAAGCGCGCCGCGGCGGCCTTTTTTCTTCTGTGCCGCTTTATCCGCTTTTACCTGCTCGGAAAAGCTCCAATATTCTTTCACCGCCGGTGCGGGTGCGGGCTCTGCAACAGGAGCTTCGGTTGCGGGGGCAGGATCTGTGTTTTGTTCTGTATCGGTTTTGGGAACAGTTTCCTCAGCGGGTTCGGTTTTGGGTTCTTCCTTCGCCTCGGTTACTTCTTCACCGATAATTTTTTCATCGTGTTCGTTCATTAATACTCCTCATTCGCGGGATTTCTGAGGTTTCTTATCCTCGGGAGTTATCGGCATAGTAAAGTAGAATTCGCAATACTTGCCGGGTTCGCTTTCGAGTGCAATAACCTCGTGGTGCGCTTCAATAATGGTTTTTGCTATAAACATACCGAGTCCAACGCCGCTCTTATCCTTGCCGCGGCTACGGTCGCTCTTATAGAATCGCTCGAAGATATAGGGCTGGTCGTCATAAGGAATGCCGTCGCCCTCGTTATAGACGGCAACCTTGACTTTCTTATTTTCAACTTTTGTAAGCGAGATGCGGAGCAAACCGCTTTCGTTTGCAAATTTGACGGCGTTATCGGTGATGTTGTAGAATATCTGATAGATCGCGTCGTGGTCGCCCGTTACGAACATATTATCGTCGTCGCAGTTAAATTCGACCTCAAGGCGTTTTTTATCGATCTTTTGTTCAAATGATATGATGATCTGGCGGCCCATTTCGCAGATGTCAAAGGGCTCCATGACGAATTTACGGTCGCCCGCCTGAATTCTCGAGATATCGAGAAGGCTGGCAACAAGGCGTGAAAGTCTGAGGACTTCATCGCGGATGATCTTGAGATAATACTCGTGCTTTTCGGGCGGGATCGCACCGCTTAAAATGCAGTCGATGAATCCCGAGATAGTGGTCATAGGCGTTCTCATATCGTGCGAAACGCTCGACATGAAGTTGTTTCTCATTTCGTCAAGCGATTCGAGGTTTTGCGCCATATTGTTGAATGCGGATGCGAGCTGCGCGACCTCATCGTTTCCGACAACGGGAACTCGGACACTGAATTCTCCCTTTGCAAAGCTCTTTGCCGCCTGGCTCATGCCGCGCAGAGGGCTTATGATCCTTTCACTGATAAAGAATATTGCGATCAGTGCGGCAAGCATTACCCAAAGACTAGAAATAGCAACGGTTTTGATAAGGACCTCCGCAAAATCGTTGATCGATTCCATATCGCAGCAAACGATAACGGTACCGCAGACATAGTTGTTTCGGAGATAGATCGGAGTTGCGCTGATAACGTGCGGAGTATCGAAAATTCCTTCCAGATTATTGAGTACCGAAAGCTCGACACCGTTATTTATCTCATTCATAAGCGAACGGGGTATCTGCGAGCCGTCCTCGTAATCGCAGTTTTCATCGGGACGCGCCAAAAGAATGCTTCCTTCGCTGTCTGCAATAAAGACAGTGACGGGGAAATTCGCCATAGCCTTTACAGTATCGATCTGTGCATCTATATCGGTTTCGTAATAATCGCAAAACGTGGCAAAGCTTCCGCTTGAACCGAATTTTTGCAATTTGACTTGTATTCCCTCCCCGAGCGAGCTCGCGGCAGCAGTCACGGCTTCGTTCTTTGAAGATTCGGAATATCCGTCAACAAGCGTTCCTATAATGGCAAGAAGAAGGATAAGGCTTGTACCTATTATTACCATAAAGGTCACGATATATTTAACGTAAATACTTTTGAACATTTCCTTCTCCTTTCCCAAAGTCTAATAAAAGCATACGCCCGGGGATTAACCGGGCGTAATACTGGTTCAGTTTCAGTTGCCTGTCAATTCAAACTTGTAGCCTACGCCCCAAACTGTTTTGAGCACCCATTTATCGGATACGCCTTCAAGCTTTTCGCGAAGGCGCTTAACATGTACGTCAACAGTACGCGAGTCGCCGAGATAATCGAAGCCCCATACCTTGTCAAGGAGCTGGTCTCTGGTAAATACGCGGTTATAGTTGGAAGCCAAGAAGTAAAGCAGTTCAAGCTCCTTGGGGGGGATATCAACGCTCTTGCCGTTGAGCTTGGGCTCATACTTCTGCTTGCTGATCTCGATGTTCTCAAACTTGATAACTTCATCGTCATCGGGATCGTCGTGGGTATTGCAGCGACGGAGAACAGCCTTGATGCGTGCGAAGAGCTCGCTCATATCAAAGGGCTTTACAACGAAGTCGTCGGCACCGAGCTCAAGGCATACTACCTTATCGACAACCTCACCCTTTGCGGTGATCATAATAATGGGCTTATTGGTAAACTTGCGAAGTTCTGTGCAAACGTCTTTTCCGTTCTTACCGGGAAGCATAATATCAAGGAGAACAAGATCGGGCTCGTATTTCTTAAACACGTCTATAGCCTGGTAGCCGTCAGGAGCGGTACGTACCTCATAGCCTTCCTTTTCGAGGGATGTTTTCAGAAGGTCGCAGATGTAGCTGTCATCATCGACAACAAGAATTTTGGTATACATTTTTTCCTCCTATGTTAACTTTTGGACTTGCCGGGGGTTGGCGCATTTTGGGCAAACTTCGGCATTTTTATACTTTCCCTTATATTATATCACATAATTTCGATTTTGCAAATACTTTTTTCAAAAAAATGTTCATATTTTTCGCAAAATTTTAGTATTTTTTGCACTTTTGCTTGAAAATTTCACAATTTTATTATATAATATTAGGGCTAAACTATTTTTTATCGGAGTCACAAATGAAACTTGGTATTGTTGGACTGCCCAATGTGGGCAAAAGTACGCTTTTCAACGCCCTTTGCGGCGGCGGTGCAGACTCGGCTAACTACCCCTTCTGCACTATAGAACCGAACGTCGGTGTCGTTCCCGTGCCCGACCCCAGACTCGATGCGCTGGCTGAGATGTATACCCCCGAAAAGTACACCCCCGCAGTTGTAGAATTCTTTGACATTGCAGGTCTTGTCAAGGGTGCTTCCCAGGGTGAAGGTCTTGGAAACAAATTCCTTTCTCACATCCGTGAGTGCGACGCGATCCTTCACGTTGTGCGTTGCTTTGAGGATGACAACATCATCCACGTCGACGGAAGAGTCAACCCTATTTCCGACGTTGAAACGATCAACTACGAGCTCATCCTTTCCGACATTGAAGTTGCCGAAAGAAGACTCGACCGCACCCGTAAGGCAATGAAAGCAGACAAGTCGCTCGCGCCCGAGGCTGCGTTTCTCGAGAGACTCATCGAGCATCTGCAAAACGGCAAATCAGCACGCGGAATCGATATGAACGATGATGAACGCGTAATGCTTGCGGACATGCCCCTTCTCTCCGCCAAGCCCATCATCTACGTTGCAAACGTTGACGAGAACAGCCTTGAAGAGGATCCCGTGCAAAATCCCCACTATGCGGCTCTCAAGGAGTTTGCTGCGAGCGAGAATTCGGGTATCGTTTCGATCTGCGGCGGACTTGAGGCAGAGCTTGCAGAGCTTGACGGCGAGGAAAAGCAGATGTTCCTTGAAGATATGGGACTTGCTGAATCGGGACTTAACAGACTCATCCGCGCGGGATACGATCTTCTCGGTCTTATCAGCTTCCTGACCGCAGGACCCAAGGAGGTCCGCGCCTGGACCATCCGCAAGGGCACAAAGGCTCCCGGAGCTGCAGGTAAGATCCACAGCGACTTTGAGCGCGGATTCATCCGTGCAGAGATCGTTGCCTTCGACGACCTTATGCGCCTTGGCAGTATGACTGCCGCAAAGGAAGCAGGTCTTGTTCGAAGCGAGGGCAAGGAATACGTCATGAAGGACGGAGACGTTACCCTCTTCAGATTTAACGTATAATTTCCTAAAACAATGGCTGCTCCGATTGAGCAGCCATTGTTTTTTATTTTACCTCGATCTTACCTTCTGCGATGATAATGGTAAGCGAATTTGCGGGGATGGTGACGGTGGTGTTATCCTCTTCGTCCTCGATGTCTCCGATATCCTCGGGCTCTGTGGTCTCTTCCTCTGCGGTAGTTTCTCCTTCAGCAGGTTCTTCGGTTTCCTCGGGAGCGGCGGTTTCGCTCTCTTCGGGAAGAGTTTCATCGGGTTCGGGATCTGTGGGAGTCACGGAAGGATCATCCGAAACGGGTGCGTTGAATTCAACGTAGGTATCCGCATAGTTCTCGCCGAACACGCTGATGGTGTTGCCGAGAGCCTCGAACTTAACGTCAAGACCTGCGAAATCTTCCTCGACCCTGTCATAAACTATATCGCCGGACTTTGCCTCAACATACATAGCGCGGGAGAAGGTGGTTTCGGAAATCTCGATAAAGCATTCGCTCTTGGGAGACATGATACGAAGCTCGTCGGTGACGGTATTCTTTATCTCGATATTCGAGCTGACGGTCGATTCGATCTGGACGGAAGAATCTGTGGTTACTCCGTCGATCTCAACGACGCCGTTTGCAAGAACTATTTTATAGTCACAGTCGGTCTGCATATTCGAAACTGTGATATCTCCGTCGTCGACTGTGATGTTGAAGTTGACAAGATCGGCTTCATCGGTGAGGTAGACGTTGAGAGTCTGAACCTTTTTCTCATTTCCTTCGATGTAATCGAAAATATAATGGAGATAATCGCGGAAGCCGCCGAAGTTGATCTTGAAATTTTCCAGGTCGATAATACCCGTGATGCCGGAGTTATCCGAGATCTGCAGGGTCGAACGGCCTGCCTGGATATTATAAGAATTGTTCATAAAGTTTACGAGCTCGATCTTGCTCTCCTCTGCTCCGCCGATGACGTTGACGTTTACGTTGCTGACTTTAACCACGATCTTTTTGAGGTCCTCTTCGGTAAAGATTTGGGTTGCAACGTAGTTGTCGTCCTCATCTCCGATCTGCGTGAAGAGACCTATTCCCTGCTCGGTGGCAAGCGAAGAAGCCGTTATGCAGAGCAGAAAACCAACGCAAGCCAGCAATATTGATACTATAAGAAATATTACCGAGGTGGGCTTCATAATTCTTCCACAGCTCCTTTCAGTACTTGATATCCCTTTTTGATTCCTCTGAATCCCGCACGGAAAAGACGCGCGAGAAGCTTCATAATAAAGGGAATGAATCTTACGGCAAAATTATAAACAAGAATGCCGATGAACATAACGGCAGCACCGATCATAATTCCGAGGCCTATCTCGAAAAGTCCGACCGGAACGTTTCCCGTTATCAGTTTCACAACGCCGTAAACTATTCCGACGATTGCAATTAATGCAAATACGGTTACGAACACCACCAGCACCGCGATGCAGGCGATCATAGCGAGTGCCAGAACTACCCAGAATCCCAGGTAAAGCACAAATGCGGCCAGAATCAGCACTACTGAAATAGGTATCGTCACAACGAGAAGCAATACGTAAAGCCACTCGTTTCCGCCTTTTTTGGTATTATCATTTTTTTTCATTTTTGCTCTTTGATTGTACGGTATATACTTTTCTATATCCGCATCCTCTTCACCGCTTGTCGGCTGTTCTTCGGGTTTCGGTGCAGGGGCGGGATCCTCGGGCACTTCTGTCTTTTCTTCCTTTTCGGGAGCCGGGTCAGTCGGAACGTAAATAAGTGAGGGAGCTGGTTCGGATTGTTCCGGTTCGCTCTCGGGCTCTTCCTCGAGCTGTGGGGGTTCTTCGGTTATTGGTTCTTCTGCGGGTTCGGATTCGGATACAGCCTCTTCCTGTGCAGACTCTTCGGAAATTTCTTCCTGCGCGGATTCTTCTGCAAGCTCTTCTGCGGAGTCTTCGGCTTCGGGCACAACGACTATCGGGATAGCGATAGGCTCGGACTTTTCCTCTTCTTCGTTTTTCTCGGGCACAGTGGCATCATCCTGGGGTACGGAATCGGAATCGATCGCTGCAATAGCGGCGCTGAGCTCGTCCGAAACGCTCTCTTCATTTTCTTGAGCGGGCGCAATGTCGATATCCTCGTGATCGCTCTCGGAGCTATCCTCAAGCATTGCAAGAATACCGTCCGCCATCTCATCGATCGAGATATCAACTTCATCCATACTCGATTCCGCAAGATATGTGCGAACGTGCGCAGTTTCTTTCTCAGCCGAAGCTTCGGAAAGACCGCGTTCCACAAGGCGCGCCTGCAAGGATTTCAAAAATTCATCTTTTTTCATAATATTCTCCGGATCTTTGAATACTTTTGGGCATTTGATAAATTTTTTCTGTTTTTGTCAAAAAACAGGTGAAAAATTCAAAAATATGTGATATAATATAGTCGTGATCGCGGCAAAAGCCGCATCCGAACATACTTATATTATATTATAGCAGATTTTAAGAGAGATTTCAAGATGCGAATGAGAAAAAAGAAGCATTCGGCAGAAAGAATTGAAGCATGTGCCGAACTTTTGCTTAAAAATCCCATAGAATGCTTCGGAAAAGAGGAGGAGATCTTCGGAAAGAAGTGCCCGATGCTCCTCGAGATCGGCTGCGGCAAGGGCGACTTTGCCCGCGGACTGAGCAAGATGCACCCCGAGCACGGAATAATCGCGCTCGAAAGAGTACCCGACGTCGCCATGTTTGCGCTTGAAAAAGCAAAAGCAACTCTGGACGAGCGTCCCGACAACGTAAGATTCATCATCGGCAACGCTGAATATCTTACCGATTGGTTTGCGCCCGGAACCTTTGAATGTATCTACGCCAATTTCTCCGACCCGTGGCCTAAGAAGGGTCAGCACAAGCGCAGACTGACCGCGCCCGGATTCCTTCAGAGATACGAGAAGCTTCTCGTGCCCGGCGGTGAGCTTCATTTCAAGACCGACAACGAGGATCTCTTCGATTGGTCGATCGAGCAGTTCAAGGAATACGGTCTTGAGATAATATTCTACACCCGCGATCTGCACGCGAGCGAACTTGCGGCAACCAATATCGTTACAGAATATGAGAAAAGATTTACCGAGATGGGTCAGAATATCTTCTCGGCTCACGTTAAGTTTCCCGTAAAGGACGCGGAGTAATGGCAGAGATCATTCAAGAGCCCTGCGGTGTTCTGATAATTAACAAGCCGCAAGGTCCCACATCGCATGATATTGTCAACCGCGTCCGCCGTCTTTATTCAACAAAAAAGGTTGGTCACACGGGAACGCTCGACCCGATGGCGACGGGAGTTCTGGTCGTACTGATAGGCCGTGCGGCGAAGGCTTGCGAATATTCACTTTCTGACAGAAAGAAATATACTGCAACGCTCCGCCTCGGAATTGAGACCGACACCGAGGATACAACGGGCAATATTCTGACCGAGTATCCTGTAAACGCGACCGAAAAGGATGTAAAAGAAGTTCTTGCATCTTTCAAGGGCAAGATAAAGCAGATCCCTCCTATGTACAGCGCGCTGAAAGTCGGCGGCAAAAAGCTTTGCGACATTGCTCGCGAGGGCGGCACCGTTGAGCGCGAGGCAAGAGAGATAGAGGTTTATTCGATTTCTGCCGAACATATCGAGGATAACGATTATCGGCTTGAGGTTGAATGCTCTGCCGGCACATATATCCGCACGCTTTGCGCGGATATTGGAAAAGCTCTCGGATGTGGGGGCGCTATGGCAAGTCTTGAAAGAAGCGCGGCTTGCGGTTTCCCGATAAGCGAGGCGCATAGCGTTGATGAGATAGAAGGACTTACGCCGGAAGAACGACTTGCTCTTCTCCGCCCTGTTGAAGAAATCTTCAACGAGCTTGAAGCTGTAAAGCTTCCCACATTCTATGAAAAGCTCTTCCGTTCGGGTTGCGAGATATATTTGAAAAAAGCCAAGCTCCCCGAATACCCCGTAGGAACGAGGCTCAGAGCGCTTGACTCAAATGGCAATTTCTTTGCGCTGGGAGAAGTACGCGAGTATGAAAACGGTCTTGCGGTGAAATCGATAAAGCTTTTTGTTCTTTGATCATTTATACTCTTTTTTGAGTTTTCTTCTTTCAGCTATTCTTTGCAGACACATTGGAAGAAAGAGCAAAAGAAAACTGACCAGCATTGAAAGCAAACCGACTATCACCGTGTTCTCGATAACAAAAAGCAATCCAAAATACGGAGAAACGAAAAGCATTATTCCGTAACCGATCAGGTTACCGAAGAATCCCGTAAATTCCGCTTCTGCGGCGGTAAAAACAGCCGCCAGAAAGCAAAATAGCACGGACAGTATAAGCCACCCTCTTGCCGCCCCAAGCAGCGGAGGGTGATTTTTTGCGCTCGCAAAGGCAGAAAAGAGCGCGATGGTCAGCAAATACACGATAGTTGCGAAAAAGTTCCCAACAGTTATTTCTCTTGATGCATAATTGAGAAATATCGTGCAAATATAAACCGACAGCATCAGCGATGCCGTCACGATTCGTATAAGTCGGGTTTTGGAAAACAACGAATATTTCATATATTTCCTCAAATCATATCGCGGCTGTCAAGAAACAGCCGCGATGTTGTTATAAAAGTTAATTATGCGAGAGACTTCTTGTACTCTTCAACGATCTTTGCGGAGATGTTGCCGGGTACTACTGCATAATCGGTTACGTTGAACTCGAAGGAACCGCGGCCCTGCGACATAGCGCGGAGAGCGATCGGGTAGTCAACGAGCTCGGACTTGGGAGCGGTTGCGTGAACAACGGTGTAGCCCTTCTTTGCAGCGGGATCCATACCCATAATGCTGCCGCGGCGCTTGTTGAGGTCGCCCATAACGTCACCAACAAGGTCCTCGGGAACGGTGATATCGAGATCGCCGACAGGCTCCATAAGAACGGGAGCTGCCTGCTCGAGACACTGCTTATACGCCATGATAGCAGCGGTCTTGAAGGACATTTCATCAGAGTCAACGGGGTGGTAGGAACCGTCGTGGAGATCTGCTGCGAGGTAGGTCATCGGGAATCCTGCAACGCCCTTAACCATAGCTTCAAGAAGACCCTTTTCAACTGCGGGGTTGAAGTTCTTGGGAACTACGCCGCCGACAACGGATACGGTGAAGGTAAGGCCGGGCTCTTCGCCAGGACCGAACTTGATCCAAACGTCACCGAACTGACCGGAACCGCCGTTCTGCTTCTTATGACGAGCGTGGATATCAACGGTCTTTGTGATCTTCTCACGGTAAGGAATCTTGGGAGTTTCAAGGTTGATGGTCACGCCATAGCGAGCCTTGAGCTTAGCGGAGAGAACTGCGAGGTGCATATCGCCAATACCGGAGAGAACCATCTGATGAGTCTCGGGATCGGTAACGTACTTGAGGGTGAGGTCTTCCTCGAGCATACGAGCCATGGACTGGGAGATCTTGCTCTCGTCCTTTGCGGTTGCGGGAACCATAGCCTGGCTCATATAAGGAGTGGGATATGTGATCTTTGCGTAAGCTACGTCGGAGCCGTCGGCAAGAGTATCGTTGGTGTTGGTATTTGCAAGCTTTGCGATCATACCGATATCGCCGCAAGCGAGCTCTTCAACTTCGGTCTGGGTCTTGCCCTTAACGGTGTAGATGTGAGCCATCTTCTCTGCGGTACCGTTGGTAAGGTTCTTGAGGGTCATATCCTTCTTGAGGGTACCGTTCATAACCTTGAAGAAGGACATCTTACCTACGAACGGGTCAGCAACAGTCTTGAATATGAAAATGCTGGTAGCACCTGCGGGATCGATCTCTATGTCATCGCCGTCAACGGACATTTCAACCTTCTTTGCAGTGTGTCTGGGGAAGGACTCAACGATAGCGTCGAGAATAGCAACGATGCCCCACATATTAACTGCGGAACCGCAGTAAACGGGAGTGATGGTGCCCTCAAAGATACCCTGGTGGAGAGCCTCAGCAGCCTCTTCCTTGGTGATCTCTTCGCCGTCGAAATACTTCATCATAAGATCATCGGATGTACCTGCAACTGCCTCGTTGAAGGCTTCCTTATAGTTAGCTGCGATATCCTTGAGATCGTCGGTCATGGGAGCTTCGCTTCTCTTGCCCTTTGCGTCATATGCAAATGCCTTCATTTCAACGAGGTCGATCATGGTAACCTTGTCACCGGACTTAACGGGAACGAATACGGGGCAGAGAGTGTTGCCGAAGTTATCGCGGAGTTCGTTGAATACCTTTTCAAAATCTGCGTCGTTATCTTCGCACTTGTTGATGAAGAATGCCTTGGGAAGACCTGCAGCGGTTGCATAGTCCCAAGCGAGCTCGGTTCCGACCTCAACGCCCGACTTTGCGTCAACACAGATAAGTGCGCTGTCAGCGGCACGCAGAGACTGGTGTACTTCGCCTACGAAGTCGAGGTAACCGGGGGTATCGAAAACGTTTATCTTCATATTCTTCCACGAAATGGGAGCAAGAGATGCGGAAATGGAGAAGCCTCTCTTTACTTCTTCGGGATCATAGTCACAAACAGTGTTGCCATCAGCGGTCTTGCCGAGACGGTCGGTTCCGCCGGTGAGATAAAGCATAGCCTCAGCGATGGAGGTCTTGCCGCAGCCGCCGTGTCCGAGCAGAGCTACGTTTCTAATGGATTTGGTATCGATTGTTGCCATAGGGGGTTCCTTCCTCGCCCCATCCGCGGACGGGGCATTTATGTTTTTTATTTTTACTGTTTAATAGGCGGTATTTTTGCACGCCCAATGTTTATTATACAACAAATCTCTGATAATTTCAAGTACTTTTTCGTCGTTTTTGACGATTTTTTCATAATAATTTGAATTTTTTATGGTTTTTTTATTATATTGAGAATAATTTACACGCATTTTCGTTGGTTCTGGTACGGATCTCTTCTTCCGTTACGCCGAGAAGCTCGGAAATTTTGCGTATCGTATACTCGATGTAATCGCTTCTGTTGATCTTACTGCGGTAAGGGATCGGTGCGAGATATGGCGCATCTGTTTCGACCAGCATACGGTCGAGAGGCACGGCCTTTGCAGATGCCTGGACTATTGGGGCATTCTTATAGGTAATAACTCCCGTGAAAGAAATATACCAGCCTCGTCTGACAAGATCCTTTGCCATCTCCGCGCTTCCCGAATAGCAATGGAAAACACCGCGCACTTTGGGGTGGCGCAGTACCACGGCTTCGAAAATATCGCCGTGCGCTTCTCGGTCGTGGATTATGACGGGGATATCGTATTCCTCGGCAAGGAGCAGCTGAGCTTCAAGATACTCTGCCTGTTTTTCCTTATTATCCTGACGCCAATGGTAGTCAAGTCCGATCTCGCCGAGAGCCACGATCTTGTACTCTTCCCTCTTATCAAGCAACGCGCGAAGCTTTGCCATAGCGTCCTCAAGTGACTCTTCCTCGTCAACGTCTGAGGGATGGATGCCTACCGCGGCGTACATTCCGTCGTAGCCGGAAGCCATTTTTATGACCTCGAAGCTGTTTGCGGTGTTGGTGCCCACGTTTATAATTTTTTCAACACCGTTTGCGAAAACGGCAGAGAGCAGCGCCGAAGCGCCGCCCTCAAATTCGTTTTCAAATCTTTTGTCAGTATAGTGGGCGTGTGTATCGAAAATGCCGCTCATCAGCGAACACGCTCTCCGAGAGGTGTGGCGGGATCAAGGAAGATAACCCTTACTTCCTCCTCACCGGACGCGAGAAGCATACCTTCGGACTCAACACCGCAAAGCTTCGCGGGTGCAAGGTTTGCAACGAGGATGATCTTCTTTCCGATAAGATCCTCGGGCTTGTAGAATTTAGCGATACCCGAAACGACCTGTCTCTGCTCATAGCCGAGGTCTACCTTGAGCTTCAGCAGCTTCTTTGCCTTCGGAACGGGCTCGCACTCGATGATCTGCGCGGTGCGGAGTTCGACCTTCATGAAATCCTCAAAGCCGATGATAGCGCAGCCCTCGGGCTTTTCGATCTTGGGAGCCTCGGCAGCCTTTCTTGCGGCTTCGATCTCGGCGTAGATCGTCTCAAGGGTCTTTGCCTCGTCGATTCTTGCAAAGAGAACTGCGGAATCGTTGACGGATGCACCTGCCTCGGTACCGTTAAACTCGCCGCCGATGCTATCGAAGGAGGTGTTGCCGGTTCCGAGCTGTGCGAAGATAGTCTCTGCAGTTGCGGGGATCATGGGAGCAAGCATTACAGCGCCCCAACGAATGGATTCAAGAAGATTATAAAGAACGGTTGCAAGACGCGCGCGGCTTTCCTCGTTCTTTGCGAGGACCCAAGGCTGAGTTTCGTCGATGTACTTGTTAGCACGGCGAAGGAGCGCGAGGATCGCGTCGATACCGTCAGCAATGTGGTAGCTGTCCATAGCTTCGTAATAGGTCTTTACAGCCTCTGCGCAGACCGACTTGAACTCGTCGTCAAGTGCTTCGGGAGCCGAGGGAGCCTCGATCTTCTTATCGAAATACTTCTTCTGCATATCAAGAGTTCTCTTGACAAGGTTGCCGAGAGTATTTACGAGATCGGTGTTATATCGTGCGAGGACGCTGTCCCAGGTGATCGAACCGTCGGATGCGAAGGGCATTTCGGCGAGAGCATAATAACGGACTCCGTCAACGCCAACGTACTCGGAAAGCTTGTCGGCATAGATCACGTTGCCGCGGGACTTGGACATCTTATCTGCGCCGAAGTTGAACCAAGGATGACCGAAGATCTTTTCGGGGAGAGGAAGATCAAGCGCCATAAGGAAGATGGGCCAGTAGATCGAGTGGAATCTTACGATATCCTTACCGATCATGTGTACGTCCGCGGGCCAGAGCTTCTTGAACTGCTCGGATTGTTCCTCGAAGGACTTATCGGGATCGTAACCGATAGCTGTGATATAGTTTACAAGCGCATCGAGCCAAACGTAAACGACGTGCTTGGGATCCGAGGGAACCTGGATACCCCAAGTGAAGGATGTACGGGAAACGCAGAGGTCCTGGAGTCCCGAAAGGAGGAAGTTGTTGAGCATCTCCTTCTTTCTTGCCTCGGGCTCGAGGAAACCGGGATGGGTCTCAAAATACTCGATGAGTCTGGGCGCATATTTCTGCATATTGAAGAAGTAAGCCTCTTCTCTTGCCTGCTTGACGGGTCTGCCGCAATCGGGGCACTTGCCGTCCGTTACCTGAGTGTCGGTAAAGAAGGACTCGCAGGGGGTGCAATACCAGCCTTCGTAATATCCCTTATAGATATCGCCCTGGCGGAGGAAGCGCTCGAAGATCTTCTGGATCGTCTTTACGTGGTAATCGTCGGTGGTGCGGATGAAGTAGTCGTAGCTGACGTTCATCTTATCCCACATATCCTTGATGATTCCTGCGACGTTGTCAACGTACGCCTGGGGGGCGATGCCTGCGGCTGCCGCGCAGTTTTCGATCTTCTGACCGTGTTCGTCGGTACCCGTGCAGAAGAAGACGTCATAACCCTTCGCTCTCTTGTAGCGGGCGATGGCGTCGGTCGCGATAGCCTCGTAGGTGTTGCCGATATGGGGCTTTGCCGAAGCATACGCGATTGCTGTTGTTATATAATACTTAGGTTTAGTCATTTCTTTTGACCGTCCTTTCGTTATGTTTTCGTAATTAGATTATTTCTTCGCCGCCAACGAAGACCTGCTCGATCTCGATGTGCTTTCCGCTGATGGAACCGATAATAAAATCGGCGCGGTTACCAACGGCAAGTTTGCCAACCTTGTTTTCGAGCCCCACGGCGCGTGCGGGAGTGAGCGTAGCACATATGAGGGCATCCTCGATCGGGATATTGGCGAATTTTGCGAGATTTTCAACTCCGTGAACAAGAGAGAGTGTGCTTCCCGCAAGATTTCCGCCCTCGGTGCGCGCAACGCCGTCTTTGACGTAAACGGGGAGTCCCGCAATGCTGTATTCTCCATCTGAAAGAGCGGTTGCTTCCATAGAATCGCTGATGAGAACAAGTCTGTCCATACCGATCATACGATATGTGAACGCAACCATTTCGGGCGAGATGTGATGTCCGTCGCAGATCAGTTCGCAGAAGCCGCCCGATTCGAGCGCGGCAAGGACCGTTCCGCCGTCGCGGTGATGGATGGGGGGCATGCAGTTATAAAGATGTGTAAAAGCCACCTTATGCTTGCCGTAAATCTCTTTTGCCTCTTTATATGTTGCCGCCGTATGAGCAAGCGAAAGTGTTGCACCGAGTTCTTTTGCTTTTTCCGCAAAAGCATCTCCGCCGGTCAGCTCAAACGCCGCGCTGACACGCAAAGGAAGCTTCGAATATCCCGCAAACTCCTCGATCTCCGATGCATTGGGAAGCACGAGCAGATCGGGATTATGAGCACCGCCCTTTGTCGGATTGAGATATCTGCCTTCGAGATGAACACCGAGGAATTCAGCTCCGTCGGTATCACCCTTGAGATTGTCGATAAGTTCAGCCTGACTGCAAAGGCTTTCAAACTCCGCAGACGCAAGAGTCGGGAATACTGAGGTTACTCCGTATTCGGAATAGGACTTTGCCATATTTCGCATATCATTGGCATCCGCGGTGTTGAAATCTCCGCCCACTCTGCCGTGGGTGTGGATATCAATAAGACCGGGGATGACTTGTCTTCCGCCACAGTCGATCACCGAATCAACCTCGGGTCTGCTGTCGGTGTGACGCAAAAGATCGAGGATCACTCCGTCGGAAACGAGGATCGACCTCGTTTTGAATATTCTGTTTGAGCTATCAAACACCTTACAGTTTTCAAATAAGATCTTCATGCGCACCTCCATAGTTATACATTATATTATTATATCAAATTATTATTGATTTTTCAATAGGAAAATCGCATTTTTTGAGCACTGAATGTCAATAATTACTATAAATTATTTAAGGAGGCTCAAAATGCCGTATATAAAGCCGAGGGAAGAATCGCCCATCAAGCTTTTCCTTTCGACAAGATGGGGAGAGGCGCTGACCGCCGCAACTTTGGGAGGTGTTTTCCATACCGTTATTGCCGTTGCATTCGTAAGACTCTGCGTATTCGTTTCGGATACGCTCTACCCATTTACCTATCCGTTTTTTCACGCACCCTTGCACTCGTGGATCCCCGATGCGATTTTGAAATCAAACTTGATTTATCAGATCGCCTTTTCGGTGACCTTTTCTCTTCTGATCTATTATTTCGAAAAAAACATTTTCTACCGAAGGTTTCCTCTTGTGCTGAAAACAGCGTTTGCGGCGCTTGCGGGGTGCGTTTACGTTTTTGTTTTTGGGCTGTTCTCCGCTTTTCCGCCAATTCACGAAGTCTATGCAACCGAACTGCCCGCGCTTTTCATATATCATTATCTTACCTTGCTGCCGCTTTTTCTATTCTGCGATCAAATAAGACGAAGAATTTTTCTTTTGCCTTAAAAAAGGCTCACCGTCCGGCGAGCCTTATAAATATTAAAACTGAGAATCGGGGATATAAACGGGAATGCTGTCGTCGGGTTCGGGAATCTTTCTGGTATCCGAGATCTCGCGGTAGAAATCAGCAACCGATGCTTCGATATAGGGTGTAAGCACGATATTTCCTATTCCGCAAGTGAATGCACAGAGGAAAGACCAACCGATGAAGCTGAAGGTCAGGCAGAAAAGACGAATACGGTTTCCGTCCATCATCTGCTTTGATCTCTCGCAGGCTTCGCGGGCGGTAAGCTCGGGATTGTCAGCCATAATGTAGGGTACCATAGCGTAAGAATAAGACGCGATAATTCCCGGAATGAAGCAAAGCAGGCTCCAGAGGAATATGTAGACCGAACGGAGGAGGTTGGCAAGAACAACGCTTTTCCAATACTTGAAATAACCGAAAAGATCGTTGAGATCTGCGTTTTCACCGTCAATAAGATTGAGGTTGAATTTTGCATATCCGGGAGAAACTATACTGCCGAGAATGAAGAACGCGATTCCGAAAACAAATCCTATCGCAAACACAACAGCAAGAACCGTTCCCATAATTGCCCAGAATGCGGGATCTATTCCCAAGTAGATCTCCTCGAAACTGTCTGCCCCGCCAAGGGAAGGAAAACCGATATCTGTTTCTATCTCGGGATTATTAATGCCGGAAAAATTGAAATCAAAGCTAACGCCGCTTCCTCCGTGCATCGAAGCACCGAGGATGCTCGCAACAATACCCGTGATAACCGCAAGTCCCCATTTGCCCTTGAGGGCTTCGCGGGCGGACGCTCTGAAATCGGATGCAAGTTTCATCTTAGCTCTCCTTTCAGTTGATCTGTTCTCTGTCGTAGGGCGTGGTCTGATATACGAAATAGTTGAGCCAGTTGGAATAAAGCAGATTTGCGCAGCTTCTCCATGTTACGATGGGCTCAAGGGTATCGTCATCGTTCGGGAAGTAGTTTACGGGTATCTCGATGGGCAGTCCCGCGTTTTTGTCGCGGAGATACTCGGCTTTGAGCGTGCCGGCATCGTATTCCGAATGACCCGTGATGAAAATCTGTCTGCCGCGGTCGGTTGCGCAGGCATAAAGTCCCGCAACGGGCGAGGTCGAAAGGATCTTGAGCTCGGGGCAAGCCTCAACGTCCTCGATGCGCACGGTGGTGTGGCGCGAATGAGGAACGAAGAATTTATCGTCAAAGCCTCTGAAAAGCATCGAGGAACGGCGGTCTACGGTATGCTCGAAAACGCCGAAAAGCTTTGCGTCGAGCGGATATTTCTTGATTCCGTAATGGTAGTAAAGTCCCGCCTGTGCGCCCCAACAGATATGGAAGGTTGACGTAACGTTCGTCTTCGACCATTCCATGATCTCGCAGAGCTCGTCCCAGTATGTAACTTCCTCGAAAGGCATCTGCTCGACGGGTGCGCCTGTGATGATCATTCCGTCGTATTTTTTATGTTTGACCTCGTCGAAGGTCTTATAGAACGCAAGCATATGCTCGGCGGAGGTGTGGGTCGCCTTGTGAGTTGCGGTCTGCAGAAGTTCGAGTTCGACCTGAAGAGGCGTGTTGCCGATAAGACGGGCGATCTGGGTTTCAGTGGTGATCTTCTGCGGCATCAGATTGAGCATGAGGATATGCAGAGGTCTGATATCCTGCGTGATCGCGCGGGTCTCGGTCATAACGAAGATATTTTCGTCAAGCAGAGTCTGTGTCGCGGGGAGAAGATTGGGAATTTTGATAGGCATATTTTACTCCTGAAAATTAAGCGTTCTTAAGTGCCTGCTCGATGTCGGCGATGATATCGTCGATATGCTCGGTTCCTACGGAAAGTCTGACAAGACCTGCGGGGATTCCTGCGGCTGCAAGCTGTTCGTCGGTGGGCTGGCGGTGAGTGGTGGATGCGGGATTGAGGACGCTGGTGCGCGAGTCTGCAACGTGAACTACGATTGCGGCAAGCTTGAGCGAATCCATAAACTTAACGGCTGCGTCGCGTCCGCCCTTGATAACGAAGGAGATTACGCCTGCGTATCCGAGGGGGAGATACTTCTGCGCGAGCTCGTACTGTTTGTCACCCTCAAGACCGGGATAGGAAACGCTCTCGACCTTCTCGTGTGCGGCAAGATATTTCGAAACCGCAAGAGCATTCGAGCAATGTCTTTCCATACGGAGGTGGAGGGTCTCAAGACCGAGGTTGAGGAGGAACGCGCTCATTGCGGTCATGGGGATACCCATATCGCGGACGAGCTGAACGCGTGCCTTGGTTATGTATGCGACGTCATTGCCGAACTGCTTGACGTAAGCAACGCCGTGATAGGAGGGATCGGGATCGTTGAGCTCGGGCCACTTTTCGGGATCTGCTGACCAATCGAACTTACCGCCGTCAACTACGCATCCGCCGACAACGGTTGCGTGACCGTCCATATACTTGGTGGTGGAGTGAATAACGATATCACATCCGTGCTCGAAGGGACGGCAGAGGATGGGGGTCGGGAAGGTATTATCTACAACGAAGGGAATGCCGTTCTTATGAGCGAGAGCTGCAAAGCGGTCGAAGTCAAGAACGTCGAGCGCGGGATTTGCGATGGTCTCGCCGAAAAGCATACGGGTGTTTTCGTCAATAAGAGCCTCGATCTCCTCGTCACCCATAGAAGAAGTTGCGAAACGAACCTCAATGCCGAAGCGCTTGAGAGTTACTGCGAAGAGGTTAACGGTTCCGCCGTAAATAGCCGCGAGAGAAACGATGTTCTGCCCTGCCTTGGCGATATTGAGAACAGCAAGAAGGATAGCGGACATACCGGAAGACGTAAGGATCGCGCCGGTACCGCCCTCAAGGTCGGTGATCTTCTTCTCCACCTCCGCAACCGTGGGGTTGGAGATACGGGAATACATATGGCCGTCTGCCTTGAGATCAAAGAGGTCGCCGACCTCTTCGGAGGAGCAATACTTATAGGTAGTGCTCTGGTATATGGGGAGAACGCGGGGTTCACCGTTTCCGGGATTGTAACCCGACTGAATACATTTTGTTTCGATCTTGAAATCAGACATTTTTATCCTCACTTTCGCGCAAAAATACGCAAACAATATTATTTCAATTATAATTATAGCACAATAAGGAATAAAATTCAATAGATTATATAAAAAATCCTTCCCCGAGGGGAAGGATAGGATTAATTCAGAAATAGCGGACGGAGTTGTTCGCGTCTGATAGCCGCATAAAAAGCATCGCCGAGTTTCGTGAAATCGCAGACAAGCGAATGCGGTTTCATTTCGGGATCATCCTGTTTCATGGGAACGAAATATACGCTCTTTCTCTTCTGCATCGCATTCAGATTCGAAAGATTTGCGGAAAGTCCGTCGTTTGTGGCGAGCGCGATCAAAAGCGGTCGATCACCGCGGAGATGAGCTTTTGCCGCCATGGTTACGGGAGTATCGGTCACGCCAAGGGCGAGCTTTGCAAGGGTATTTCCCGTACAAGGGCAAATGATAAGCATATCGAGCTTTTCCTTCGGACCGAGAGGTTCGGCATCCTCGATCGTTTTTATCACCGGTCTTCCGCAGATCTTCTCGATTTTTTCGATATGTTCTTTTGCGGCGCCAAATCTGGTGTCGATCGACGAGGCGTTAAAGCTCATTATCGGAACCATTTCGTGTCCCGAACCCGAAAGCTTATTAAGCTGTTCAATGGCAGGCGCAAAGGTACAAAATGAGCCGCACAAAGCAAAACCTATCTTCACGTTATCCCCTCGCTTTCAAATAGCTCGTCGAGCGTATCGGCGATGATCTTTCCTGCACTTTCGGGAGCGTATTTTCCCGGGAGCGAGAGCGCCCAGAGTGCGTTTATTCCCCTCTCTTTTGCCGCTGCGAAATCAACTCCGCCGGGAACGGAAGCAAGGTCGATCAGCAGAATATCCTTTGGAAGCATTTCGATCACCTCTTTATCAAAAAGACGGGCGGGAACCGTGTTGAAAATTACGTCGAAAGCGCCCTCGTCGCAGAGTGGACCGAGCCCGCCGAGGGCGTAAGACCGGGAAATGCGTACAGTTTCGTTTCCAAACGAAGAGGCCTCAGCAAGCTGGCGCATATTTCTGGCGGCAACTGTGACGGATGCGCCCATTTTGCCAAGCATACAGGCAAGCATTCTGCCGATCCTGCCGTAACCGACAACAGCGGCACGGCAGCCGACGATCGTCTTTTTCATATTCTGCATTGCAAGATATATAGCGCCCTCCGCCGTCGGAGTGGCGTTTTTTATCTGCAGAGTTTCGGATTCAAAATAATCAATAACGCGTTTTTTTCTTGCCGACGCGGAAAGGCGGAAACTCTCGCCGAGTCTGCCGCCGAATATCGGCACTTCGCAATAATCAAGCAGGGAAAGTAATTTGAGTTTATCAATCTCCGCATCGCCGCAGTTTACACTTATTCCGTCAAGCGAGGCCGGAAGCGGCAGAATAACAGCGGAGGCTGAATCTATCGCGCTCCGCGCATCGCGGCACTTGACGGCTTTGCCTATATCATATTCACCGCCAAGACCCCAGACGGCTGTTTCAAATCCTCGCTCGGCAAGCTCACGGGCAAGATAGCATTGCCTTGCATCTCCGCCGAGCAGGGCAAGTTTTATATTTTTATCCATAGCCAGATCCTCAATCATTAAGGTTATACTACATAATATGAATAAAAATATACAGATGTGAAAAAGGGAGCCGAAGCTCCCTTTTATATCAGAGGATTATAAGACCTGCTGTCGTATTGGTAAATTCGGGGCGCTTGCCCTCGACGGAGTAGATAAGTGAGAAATCCGAAGCAATGCTGATTGCCGTGGCGCATCTGCCGTCGGGAAGCATTATATTTCTGCCCGGCGTGGTGCAATACCTGACGTATTCATTGTAAAGTTCCTCTTCCTTTACTTCGGGAAGATGGTTGCAGAGTCTATCCGAGATCTCGATCATAAGCTTTTCGGTATCCTCGGGATCAAGACCGAGAGTCGTCACTCTGCCGCGAAGCTCATCGGGCATATCGGCATATCCTGTGTTGATGCCGAATCCGATTCTGATCGTCGTAAGCTTGCCTTGCTTTACGGTGACGGCTGTGATGACTCCTCCGTATTTTTTGCCGTCGAGTTGGAGGTCGTTGAGCCACTTTATGCCGAGGCGCTGATCGAAATCAGAGCAAGCATCGAGAACGGCATTCGTGATCGTCGTCGTTGCAAAGGGACCGAGCTTGGCTGAAAAAGCCGGCATACAAACGTCTGCATATTCGCCCACAAGAAGCAGCGTGGCATAAATGCCGTTATCCTTGGGCGAATAGAAGTTGTGAGTACCCTGTCCTCTGCCCGCTGTCTGTTCGCGTGCGGTGAAGAGATACGCGCCGTCGGATAGCTCGTTCATCCTTCTGCCCGCTTCAACGAAGGTCGAATCTATAGTTTCAAATCTGAATATTTCCATACTGATTTATCTTTCTTCTCTGAAATACGACTGTCCAAGCGCCGCGGGGGGCTGATGCTCACGCTTTTTGCGGGAGCTTGTGAATACGAGAACTGCAATTGTGACAAGATACGGGAGCATCTTGATGAGCTCCTTCGTGCTTCCCGAAAGACCGGAGATAAACACACTGGCGATATAGAGTCCGCCGAAAATGTAGGAGGAGAATATCGCGCTTCTCGGTTTCCAGAGCGCAAAGATTACGATCGCGATAGCAAGCCATCCGCGATCGCCGAAGCCGTTGTTGGTCCATGCGCCCGTGGTATAGTCCATAACGAAGTAAAGTCCGCCAAGTCCCGCAATAGCACCGCCAACGCAGGTTGCAACGTACTTATAAAGCGAAACGTTGATGCCCGCCGCATCCGCTGTCGCGGGATTTTCTCCGATCGCGCGGAGATTAAGACCCACGCGGGTACGGTTTATAAACCACTGCGAAAGGATTGCGATAATGACAGCAAGATATACGAGGAATCCGAATGAGAAGAAGGTCTCGCCGACGATTCCGAGATGATCCGAAAGGAAGGGGATCTTCGCCTTATAGGCGTTACCGGTAATGTAGAGCGAAATAGAACCGTTTTCTCCGAAAAATTTAAGGAGCGATCCGCCGTAGAAATTTCCGAGACCGACACCGAGGGTAGTCAGCGCAAGACCGACGACGTTCTGATTTGCTTTGAGAGTGATCGTAAGGAAACTGTAAATAAACGCAATAAAGGTCGAACCGATGACGGATGCAAGGAAGGAGATAATTACGCAAAGTATCGGTACGGGTTCTGCGCAAAAATGCTCGTAAAGATATCCGCCGATGATGCCGGAGATACCTCCGATATACATAATACCGGGGATACCGAGATTGAGGTTTCCGCTCTTCTCCGTGATGATCTCGCCCGTTGCTCCGAAAAGAAGAGGAGTTCCCTGAACTATTGCGGCGGCGATAAACGCCATTATTTTAGCAAAAAAGTCCATTATGCGTCCTTCTCCTTTCTTTCGTTCTTTCTGAAGTGGATCTGATAATTTACAAAGAAATCGCTGCTGATGATAAAGAGGATCATAATTCCCGTCAGCACCTCGCCGACACTGGAATTAAGTCCGAGGTTCGATGCGATCTCGCCCGCGCCCTTCTGTAAGAAGCATACAAGGAGCGAGGAGAAGATCATAGTAATAGGATTGAATTTTGACATCCAGGATACCATTATAGCGGTAAAGCCGTTTCCACCGACGGCACTTGCGTTAATGGAGTGGTCTGTGCCGGCGGCAAGGATCCAACCCATAACTCCGCAGAGAGCGCCCGAGATGAGAACCGTGCGGATGATG
This sequence comes from Eubacteriales bacterium, assembly GCA_045535375.1. Taxonomy (GTDB): domain Bacteria; phylum Bacillota; class Clostridia; order Oscillospirales; family CAG-272; genus CAG-390. Next base: position 25,009 of record JAZSLM010000044.1, on the reverse strand, counting down.
ACCTTTTTTACATTGATACCGATATATCTTGCGGTATTTTCGCTTTCGCCAACGACCGCGATCTCGTAGCCTTGCTTACTCTTTTTGAGGTAGATATAAACCATAAAGGTAAGGAGCGCAACGATAAGGATATTCATCAGATATTTCTGTCCGAATACCGAAGGGAACCAGCCGTTTTGTGTATCCGAATTGACGAGGCCGAGAACCATCGATCCGCTGGGAACCCAATACATGATGAGAAGTGAAACAAGTTGCGCCGCAACGTAGTTCATCATAAGAGTAAAGAGCGTTTCGTTGGTGTTCCAAATTGCCTTAAAAAATCCGGGGATTCCGGCCCAGACAGCACCGGCAATGATACTTGCAAAAAGGCAAACAATGATAAGAAGCCACGAGGGGAGCTTGTTGCCAATATAGAACATGCACGTGATGCTTGCAAGCATACCGATAAGCACCTGACCCTCGGCGCCCGTGTTCCAGAAGCGCATCTTAAATGCCGGAGTTACTGCAAGCGAGATACCGAGAAGAATTGCCGACGCCTGAAGCAGGTTCCACATTTTTCTGGGACTGCCGAAGCTTCCGGTAAACATCGCCTTGAAGACCTTGAGGGGATTTTCGTTGGTGAGCAGGATCGTTACGATTGCGCAGAACAAAATTCCGACGAGTATAACTATCGACTTGATAAGCATTTGCTTAATTTTGGGAAGCTCGCCGCGCTTGGTGATATACACGAGCGGCTCTTTATGGGTCTTGTGATTATTCTGCATCGCTTCTCTCCTCCTCTCTGTCAGTCTTGGTCATAAGATAGCCGACCTCGTTCTTGGTCGCGGTCCTGCCGTCAAGAATGCCCGTGATCTTTCCGCTTCCGATGACCATAATGCGGTCGCAGAGGTCGAGAAGAACGTCAAGGTCCTCGCCAACGAATATAACGGCAACGCCCTTTCGCTTTTGATCGTTGAGCAAATCGTATATAAGGTACGAGGAATTTATATCGAGCCCTCGCACGGGGTACGCCGCCATAAGAAGTGTGGGCGACGAAGATATTTCACGTCCGAGAAGTATCTTCTGAACGTTACCGCCCGAAAGACGGCGAACGGGGGTTTCCGCATCGGGGGTTACGACTTCAAGATCCTTGATGATCTTCTGCGCAAGCTCCTCGGGACCCTGACGCTGAACGAATACGGACTTTCCTCTGCGGTAGCTTCGGAGCATCATATTGTCAACAACACTCATATTACCGACAAGACCCATTCCAAGTCTGTCCTCGGGAACGAAGGAAAGACGCACGCCGAGCTCGCGAATTTCGAGAGGCGTTTTATCGCGCAGATCTTCGGATCTTCCGTTTTTGGGGTTATGATAAATGATAGAACCGCCGTCAAGCTTCTGCAGTCCCGCAATGGCTTCGAGAAGCTCGCGCTGACCGCTTCCGGCGATGCCCGCGATACCGAGGATCTCACCCGAACGGACCGTGAAGCTGACGTCATCAAGGAGCTTGATTCCGTCGCGGTTCTTGCAGTCGATATGCTCAACAACAAGTCTGTCCTGCGGGTCAACGGGGTCGGGGCGCTCGATATTGAGCTCGACCTTCTTACCTACCATCATTTCGGTGAGGATATTCTCGTCAGCCTCGCTTGTGTTGATAGTGCCTACGTATTCTCCATGGCGGAGAACGGCGACCTTGTCCGAAAGATCAAGAACTTCGTGAAGTTTATGAGTTATGATTATTATTGCCTTACCGTCATCACGCATACGGCGGAGGATATCGAAAAGCTTGCGGGTCTCCTGGGGAGTCAGTACCGCCGTCGGTTCGTCAAGGATAAGGATATCTGCGCCGCGATAAAGGACCTTGATGATCTCAACCGTCTGCTTTTCGGACACCGACATTTCGTATATCTTCTTTGCGGGGTCAATATCGAAGCCGTATTTCGAGCTGATTTCGCCAACCTTTGCGGATACCGATTTGATATCAAATTTTCCCTTTTCATCGAGTCCGAGAACGATATTCTCAGCCGCGGTGAAAAGATCTACCAGTTTGAAATGCTGGTGGATCATACCGATCTTGTAATTGAACGCATCGTGCGGAGAGTTGATCGATACCGCTTCGCCGCCGATGATTATCTGTCCTTCATCGGGGTGGTAGATACCCGAGATCATATTCATAAGTGTAGTTTTTCCGCTTCCGTTTTCTCCGAGAAGCGAAAGTATCTCGCCGTTGCAAACGGTGAGGTTTACATTGCTGTTTGCAACAACGCTTCCGAATCTCTTTGTGATTCCGCGGAGTTCTATTGCTACGTTATTCATTAGGTTCTTCCCTTTCATAAGCAAGCTTCCGAAACTTTTATCCCAAAACAGAAAATTTTCTGCTTTCGCATAAAACCTTCGGATACAGAAAAACGCCCACGGGGATGCCGATAAAATCGACATCCCCTATAGGCTTTAGTACTGAAAATTACTGTGCTGCAGTAATACCGTCGATGATGAGATCGAAGTAAGGAGCGGAACGCATGCCGTCTGCGGACTCGTTAAAGTAACCGTTGAGGACAACCTCAGTTTCGCCTACGAAATCGCCAAGATCGTCAACGTCTGCAAGATAGGACTCGAGCTTCTGACCGCCAACGGTGAAGGTAGCGGTATCGAATACCTTAAGAGTGCCTGCCTTGAAAGCTGCGATAGCAGCATCGATAGCTTCCTGAGTGCCGGGAGCGGCGTATGCTGTGTTGAGCTCGGTGAGCTGAACGGAGCCTTCCTCAAAGCCGCCGCACCAGTCATAGGGGATCTCGTTGCCCTTGCCGTCACGAGTCTTTTCGATGATGAGCTTCATGTAGGGTTCCCAGTTGATCTTGGAAGAAATAAGCCAGGTGTTGGGAGCGATATCCTTGGTACTGATGTTGTATGCAACGTTGGGAACGCCTGCAGCATCACATGCCTTGGGAGCACCCTCGGAGTCAGCGTGCTGAGAAATAAGAACGCAACCGGCGCCGATGAGCATTTCTGCTGCGGTCTTCTCAAGTGCGATGTCGAACCAGGAGTTGGTGTATTCAACCTTCATGGTAGCGCTGGGGCATACGGAACGTGCGCCGAGGAAGAAGGAGGTGTAACCGGACTTAACCTCTGCATAAGGCCATGCAGCAACGTAACCGATAACAGCCTGCTCAGCGGTGATCTGGCCATCAGCGATCATCTGGTTGAGCTTCATACCTGCAACGATACCTGCGATGTAACGTCCTTCGTAGATAGAAGCGAATGCGTTGTGGTAGTTAGCGATCTTTTCGGTGTGAGCCTTGGTACCGGTAGCGTGGCAGAACTGAACCTCGGGAAATTCCTTTGCTACCTGGATCATAAAGTCCTCGTGACCGAAAGAGTCAGCGAAAACGAGATCGCAACCTGCTTCAACAAGCTCGCAAGCTGCATCGTAGCACTCTGCGCCTTCGGGAATATTGACCTTCAGGATCATCTGATCCTCGGTAAGGCCGAGAGCTGCGCAAGCTGCCTTAGCAGCGTCGATGAAGTTCTTGTCATAGGTGGAGTTCTCGTCGTGCAGGAAGATGAAGCCTACCTTAAAGGAATCATCGGTCTCGCAAGACGCGAACGCAAGGGTGACGGAAAGGAGCATAAGAACTGCGAGAATGAGTGACAGTGCTTTTTTCATGGTTTCCTCCATAAAATAATAATGAAAAATTTATTTGCAGCACTTTGTGCCGAAAATACAAGATCGGGAAAAGAGGATACCGACTCTTCTCCCGTATCAAAATTTTATGGGAGCTTATAGTCGGATGATTTACGGCATATCCGGTAGAAACTTTCTGACCTTATTTCAGATGATATATAAGCAAACACAAATACGCATATATTATATCAATTTTTCGCGAAAAAGTCAACAGTTTTTCACAAAATATTACGACTTAAGACAAAAACGACTCATTAACTGCACACATCATTGACATCATTCGCCAAAGACTATCGTTTTCCGGCAAACTCCGATTTCAATATCCGTGTCATTTATTTTGCCGTAAAGCGACGAATCGGGATGAATACAATAGCCCCCACCGAGTTTCCCAAGCAAATAAACACTTTTCGCGTTTGAAAGCGGAACGTCAAAAATTTTCTTTGCCACGGGTCCTTGCTCGCCGATCAGTATATAATCGCTTTCACCTGCAAGTAATTCGAGATTTGAACGGAACTCGCCGTCACTTTCCCATGAAGATTCGGAAAGATATGTCAACCGCTCGGTTCCGTCGCTGAAGGATAGGCAAAGCAGCGGTGAGTTCGATCTTTTTATACGTTCGATACCGCTATGGTCGAAAATAACACCGTCAATCAGCTCAACATTGCCGTTTTCGGGCAATAGTTCGGGCACGACGCCCAAGGAATTCGCCGTTTGTGCAAGCTGTGCCATTATCCAGGCATCATTCTCGTTTTGCGGGCGTGGGAGCAAGAGTCTGCGCACCTTCACCTCGGACATGAATCTTGATACCGATGAGATGTGTTTTGAATGGTAATGCGTAAGCATAAGAGTGTTGACCTCGGTTATCCCTTCATCATTTGCCAACATATATACAGTACGCAAAGACGAAAGATTTCCTTCCGATATATCAACGACTGCCGTGTCAGCGCCCCGAGTGATGCTCATCATCTCGCTTCCGGACAAAGAAAGGATCTCGAATTCCGTATTTGCCGGACGGTTTGCTACCGATATCAGAACAAGTCCCGCAAGAACAGCGGGATACAGTGCGGGAAAAACCAGCAGCGGCTTTTTGTTCTTTACCTTGATAATAAGAACAAAGAATACGATAAAACTGAAGATCAGCACAAGAGCACGCGCTTCTTCTGACACAAGCGACACGAGTGCGCCGCGGGTGTCGGACAGCTTTGAGGTAAGAGAGATCATATATCCCGCAGTAATCTCAACGACCCATTCAAGCAGCGCCCCGAAGTAAGGAATTCCGCCAAGGATCAGATAAAACAGCGATGCCGCCAAAAGAGGCATTGCCGCGACCGATGCGGCAAGGTTCGATCTGAAAGAAAGTACAGACACCTCACCGAAGAAATACCTCGCGGGCAGAAGTGTGAGCGAAAGCGCGGCGGCAATGCTCATCAGCGTTCCGAAAAGGAAAGAAAAGATTTTGCGAATAATAAATTTTACTTTACTGTTCTCTTCTTTCTCAAATAACTTTGCGATCAGTTCATTGAATACGGGCATAAATGCAACTATGCCAAGCGTTGCGCTGAAGGAAAGAATAAAGCTTTTGTCAAATACCGCACAGGGATTTGCGATCACGATCGCAACGGCGGCAAGTCCGAGCGCATTAAGTGCATCCGAACTGTCGCCCAAAGAATATGCTATAAATACTGTCAGAAGCATCGCGACAGATCTCACAGCACTTATCGGGAAACCGAGCAAGCAGAGATACCCCACGGCAAAAACAGCAAGCAGGATATTGCGGTACGCGCGTTTCATACGAAGATTCAACAGGATAAACGAAACGATACCGGTGATGATCGAAACGTGAAGTCCGCTGACGGCAAGATAATGTGAAAGACCCGCGCGGCTGAAATCACGGTAGATATTTGCAGGCACGGCGCTTTTATCACCGAGAAGCATTGCTGCGGCAAGCTTACCTGCATCGCCTTTTATTGAGTTTTTCAATTTTGCGGAACACAGCAAATTGAGAGATCGGCATCTGTCGGCAAACGAGAGATTATTCTTTGAAATAACCGCAGAATCGTTTTCGTTTTCGGATATTATCGAGAGGAGTATTCCCTCTGACAATAATTCGTATGCCTCCTCTTCGGACAATCCGGACGATGGGGTAACCTCCGCTCCGCGCAGGACTATTTCATATCCAACTTGAAAATCCGCGTTATATTCGCAATTAAGAATGGCTTTTTCTTTATATTCCACACCGTCAACGGAATGAAGGCGCAAAACAAAAACCGCAAAATAGTCGGCGGCACCGTGTCTTTCAACAACAGTAGCGTGTATGTAGCGGTCGGCACCCTCAAAGCTTTGAGCAACCGTCATATCACGCTCAAAAACATGGTATCCCCGAAAAAGAGCCGTGCAAAATACCGCTATGACAAAAAACAAAGCAAACAGCCTATAAGGTCTGATATATCCGCAGGCACAGAGTACCGTAAGCACGATCAAAAGAAAAATTGCGCTCACAAGCAAAGCAACGGCGACTGCTTTTATGAAACAAAAGGCGGCGAGGATGGCTGTGACCGCCAGAACCCCCGCCGCAATTCCCGGTCTTCCACCGAAAATATTCATATAAAAATCATACCTCTTCCGAGTCGTATTCTTTGAAACCCTCTCCGAAAACCGAGGTTGCGTTCGTGACGATCATAAACGCACCGTCATCGACCTGCTTGACGATATCGCGCGCCTGCGGGAGGACCTTGGCTCTCATAACTACCATAAGAACGTCAAAATCTCTGCCCGAGTACGCACCGTTGCCCCGGAAGAACGTGGCACCGACGTCAACCTCTTTCATAAGCCGCTTTGCAATAGTTTTGTTTTCCGAACTGATGATATATATCATTCTCGCGCTGTCGCTGCCGTAAAGCACTTTGTTGATAATCATACTCGACAGCATAAGCGTGATAACGGCGTATATCGTAATCTCGATATTATGAAAGACCAGACCCGAAGTGAGGCAGACACATCCGTCAACTATCGTGAAAACGATACCCGTGGGCAAGTGGCGGAATTTTGTGCGAAGCAGTTTGACAATAACATCGGTTCCGCCCGTCGTCGCACCGGCTCTGAACACAAGACCGATACCGGAACCGACCAATACGGCGCCGCCGACAGAGGCAAGAAAAAGATTGTCGGTAAGAGGTCCCACAAACACAGCGAGGGCATCTACCGCCAGCGAAGAAACAAGAACGGTATACATCGTCGATGCGAGGAATTTGAATCCAAATTTGATAGTTCCGACCAAAAGGATCGGCACGTTGATGAGCGCGATCACAGTACCTGTAGGAAGAAGATCAATAAACTTCGTGATAATGATCGCTATACCCGAAACACCACCCGAGGCAATGCTGTTAGGGTCAAGAAAGCAGGCAACTCCTGCGGCGAAAATTACCGAACCGAGGGTAAGCAAAAAAACGTCCGACAGTATTTTTTTCAGTTTATTTCTTTCAAGTTTAATCATTGTTATGTCTCCGAAAAATAATCTGTGATTATTTTACCACGAAGTTCGGAAATAATCAACTCAAAAACCGAAAAAACTTTGATGAATTTGAAAAAAGTATTGAAGAGCGGCGAAAAAAAGTGTATAATGTTATAAAAGGAAGATCTGGAGGATATTATGGCACAAAAAAGAAAAAGCTTGATATAAAAGTCATTATCGTTTTATTGCTTATCGCGATCGCGCTTTATATTATTGCTCAATACATAGATTCCCGGCAAGCTCCGGCTGAAACGACTCCCGAAAGCACGAGCGGAATTACCGTCAGTTCGGGCGAGCTCGGCGAGGTCGAATACCACTTCATCGACGTCGGTCAGGGTGACTCGACGCTGATACGCACTCCCGAGGGCGACATCCTCATTGACGCGGGTGAAAACAGCGCGGAAGACGAGCTTAAGGCATATCTCGACCTTCAAGGCGTTGACGTTCTTTATTACGCAATATTCACCCATCCCGACTCCGACCACATAGGCGGCGCAGATATGATTCTTGAAGAATATGAAGTTATCAACGTAATCAAACCCGAGCTTGAAAAAACGACGAAAGTTTATAAGGCAATGATGGACGCCATCGAAGCGGAGGGATGCAAGGTCTACAATGCTCTTCCCGGCGAGACCTACTCTCTGGGCGAGTTTGATATGTTCGTTTTCGGTCCCGATCCTACCAACAAAGACCTTGACTCAAACAATTCATCGATAGTCATCAAGGCTACGTGGGGTAAAACCACTGCGATGCTTACGGGCGATGCGGAAAAACCCGCAGAGGAATCGATACTTCGTACCTATTCGGGCGCGGAGCTCGGCTCTATGCTGCTCAAAATGGGACACCACGGTTCGAGAACCTCGTCTACAGACGCATGGCTTGCGGCGGTAAAGCCGAGCATTGCGATCATTTCCTGCGGAAAGGATAATTCATACGGTCATCCGCACGCTGAGGCTCTTGCGAGGATCAAGCCATACGTTGGCGATCTCATCTACCGCACCGATGAACTCGGAAGCATAGTATTCGTCACGGACGGAGAAACGTTTATTTATCAAGGTTAATAAAAAGATAAAACCGAGCGGAAATCCGCTCGGTTCTTCTTTTTTATTCAAGGTTGAGTTTTTTGGTCATTATCATCTGTGTCACGATCCAGAATGCTACCGCCATTGCTGCATAGATCACTATCGAAATGCCAAAAGATATGTGCAGTGTTGCAATCATATTGTCTTCGAGCCACGCTACAATGCCGTCAAATGCACCGGAGATTCCGAGCACCGTAACTACCATTACAAGCACCGTGGAAATAATCTGTGTTGCAATGTAATAGACGAAATAAGCACCGACAGCCATAAGGATCCTGTTCTTCTTCGCCGTCTGTCCGACAGTAATGCAGGCATAGTACAAAAGCATATTTCCCACAACGGACAAAAGCGTGATCAGAAGCATTTCGATAATAAACCCGATCAGATTTGCCGCACCGCATAATTCGTAAAATTCGGAAAATATAACAGAAGACAACTCGGAAAGATCCCTAAAAGGCTCCCCCGAAAGCGCGATCGTGGCAGTCACGATAACGGTCAGAAAGCAGACCGCTTGGCAACACATCGCTGTCAGGAGCTTTACGAATATATGCTCCGAATTTGTAACAGGCAGGGTAAAGGTAAGATATCCCTCGGCAGAAAACATATTTTTATAGAAGCGCACGACTGCCACCACCACCGAAAGCATAATGAGCGCCGCGCAGGCAACAATGAGCATGGAGAAAGACGAAAATATCGCGATCTCAACTATTACGCTGTCACTGTTTTCGAAGAGTCTGAACACTCGAGCCATCACGCCGATGACCAGAACTATCGGCAAAAAGACGCCAAAGGTGCGGAAATAGTATATAAATTCGTGTTTAAGAAGCTTTGTTACCATTTGAATACCTCCCTGAAGAGTGCATCAACGCTCATTCCCTTCTCCTCGCGGATCTCGTCAACCGTCTTGTGAAGCACGATCTGTCCGCGATCAATGAATATAACTTCATCAAGCACGGGTTCGATATCGGCGATGATGTGCGTCGAGATAAGCACCGAGGCTTCGGGATTGTAATTGTTAATGATAGTGGAAATTACGTAATCTCTCGTTGCGGGGTCAACCGCCGCGATCGGCTCGTCGAGGACGTATAAAAGCGCGTTACGGCTCATGACGAGGATAAGACAGACCTTTTCCTTGTTTCCTTTCGAAAGGTTTTTAAGCCTTGTATTCCGCGACACTCCGAGCCTGTCAAGCATTTCGTATGCAAGCTCGGGGCGGAAGTCCTCGTAAAAATCGCAAAACAGCTCAATTATCTGCTCCGCGGTCATCCAGGACGGCAGGAAGCTGTTATCCGGGAGATAGGAAACTATCTTTTTGGTTTCCACACCGGGCGCTTCGCCACCGACAAGTACGCTTCCCTCGGTCGGGGTGAGCAGACCGTTGATAAGCTTGATAAGCGTGGTCTTACCAGATCCGTTAGGACCTAAAATTCCTATGATCTTGCCGCGTTCAACGGTCAGATCGACTTTATTGAGTGCAAGCACGTTGCCGTATCTCTTCGTCAAGCCCGTGCATTTAAGAAGTTCGCTCATTATTTACCTCCCTCGCATTCGTTAATATATTTTATGATCTCATCCATACCGCATCCGAGCTGTGCCATTTGAGTCAGATATTCACGGGTCTTTTGGAGCCGAAGAGAGTTCAGCTCTTCCTCGGCGGCTTCGGTGTTGTCGTTTACGTACCATCCCGAGCAACGCACCGAATGTATCACCCCGCGCCTCTCAAGCTCCTCGAAGGATTTTTGAACCGTGTTCGGATTGACACCCGCAAGAAGCGCAATCTCTCTCACCGAAAGAAGCTTTTCTCCCGCCAAAAAATCCCCGTTCGCCACAGCGGCGCAGATAAGCTCGCATATCTGCGGGCATATCGGACGGGATTTGTCAAGCGTCCAATTCATTTCATCACTCCTTTTTGTATTAGTGTACTATTATTATAATACAGTTTTTGCCTTTTGTCAATACTTTTTCCGAAAAATAAAAACCGCAGATGCAAAATCCGCGGTTTTTATATTATCTTTTTAGAAGGATCTCTTCTTGGTAACAGCTACTGCTATGGACATAGTAGCAAGAACCACTGCGATGATCGAGAAAACAGAGTCGCCGGTGCCGGGGTTCTCGGGCTCTACGGGAGGCTCTACGGGAGGCTCAACAGGAGTTTCCGCTACGGGACTCTTGAGGGTAACTACGGGACGGAGAGCGGGATCGACGGGAGCACTGGCGGTCTCAGCCGACTGGTAGCAAAGTCTTACGAGCTCGTTGTCCTTGGTGGAGGTGTAGGAATATACAACGGGATTGGTGGTGAATGTTCCGCCTTCACCCTGAACACCGCTTGCGAATACCCAATTTTCGCCGTCCTTGGTCCAGGTCGAGAAAACGTACGCGCTGTTGGAGCAGAATGCGGTGCCGTTCTTGTTGGTATCGGTGAAGGTTACCTTGCTTCCCGCCTTTTCAACTACGAAAACATCGGTGTGAGAGTAAGAACCGCCGGTGGGGTTGATGGTTCCGTCGCTCTTTACGTAACCGAAGTTCCACTTAACGTCGACCTTAACGCCGTCAACGAAGATCTCTTCGTGTTCGGGAACGAAGTCAGCCTTCTGTTCGGAGCGGTAGGTAACGCGGATAGCCTGATTATCCTCGGTGGTTACGAATTCGTAGGATCTGGAAGCGCCCTTGCCGCCGGGGATGTGGTCGGCATTGGGGTCAAGCTCATAAGCATCGCCGTTCTTGGTCCAGAAGGAGAATACGTAAGCCGCCGCGGAAGCGTATGCGGAGGTATCATCGGCGAAAGTGATGGTGGAGCCTGCGGGACCCATATCGATAACATCGGTATAGGAATAGTTGCCGCCATTAGGGTTGATCATGTTAATGAATCCCTGGGAGTTGGTGGAGGAACCGACATAACCGAAGTTCCACTTTGCGTCAACGATCTTTTCCTCATAGGTTACGGCAGATGCGGAAAACGCAAATACCGAAAGGACCATAACGAGCGCGAGGGTAAGGGATAAAAGCTTTTTCATTGGTAAAATTTCCTTTCTTAAATTAAGGTTAAGATAACTATATCACAAAACGGGAGATTTGTCAATAGTTTTCAATAAAAAACAACACAGCGCGGATGCTGTGTTGTTTTAATTTATGAAATTAATAGATTCTTACCTCATAAACCTTGATCGCGGGAGCACCGTTGGTTGCGAGGACGTGGATCTTGACCTCGTCTGCCTCGGTGGGCTCAACGTCACAGACTGCAAGGCGGAGATAGTTGCCGCGGACTTCCTTCTTGCCAACTTCCTTGCCGTCCTTATAAAGAACAACGTCGAAGTCACGGAGGAGCTCGGGAGCGATACCTATTCTCTGCTGTGCCTGTCTGTTTGCGGACATGGTAACGCGGATGGGGTACGCGAAGTTGGAGTCGGAGGTCACTCTTACCTGGCTTACGGTCTTGGCGCCGTCGAGCTTGAGGGTAAGGGTCTCTCCGTTCTCGGAGATGGAATCGGTCATCCAGGCGTTGTGCTCCTCGCCGATCTTTCTCGAAACGCCGTTGATTACCTTCTCGGGCTCGCCGCCTGCGATAAAGGAGGAAGCGGAAACGGTCGCGGTGAGTGCCATATCCTTTGCATCCTCGTTCTTATAGGGCAGGGGGAGATAGCCGTCCTCGCGGAGCATGATCTGCTGAAGCTCGGTGATGTGCTCGCCTACGCCGCGGGGATCGCAGCCGTACTTCTCGCAGAGAGAAGCCGCAACGCCGACAGCCTGACCGCCGTTTGCACAGCAAGCGATGATTCGGGTCGAAGCAAGTCCGAGCTTGGTGGTGGAAATGTTTCTGCCCGCCATAAAGAGGTTCTTGATATTCTTGGAGTAGTAGCAGCGGTAAGGAATGGTGTAGATGCCCTCGAAGTGGTTGCAATCAGAGGGGAGAAGATCGAAGTCAAGCAGACCGTGAGGAGCGTGGAGGTCAACGCACCAGCCCGCGTGGATAACCGCATCGTCGAATACCTTGTGATCAAGAATATCGGATTCGCTGAGCATATAGTCGCCCATAAGTCTGCGGCTCTCGCGCATTCCGGGAAGTGCGCCTACCCAGATAAGCTCGAAGTTGTCCGCGCCGTGCTCGCCGCCGTTCTTGATGTGATCCCAGAGACCGTATGCGTATGCGTAGAGGTCGTCGCGGATCTTCTCGTAGTCCTCGATGATGTCCTCGCCGTCGCCCATAAGCTCAAGCCACCAGTAGCCGTAGTCGACTGCCGCGCAGGAGGTTGCGGAAAGGCGGAGCCATTCCTCGGGATCGGGAGCCATCGAAGCGTCGACCTTCATAGTTCTCGAGTGAACTCTGTAACGGAGCTGATGCTCGGAGAGGTGCTTTGCGAAAGGAGGAGGAGTGAACTTGACGGGTTTGCCGGTATCAACAGCCTTCATAAGAATGGTGTTACCCATTCTCTCGTTGTTTGCCTTTTCGGGAGCGTGGGGCTCGCCGGTCTCTGCCTTGGATTCGCTTCCCTGTCTGTACTCAGCACCTGCGAAGTAACCGAGGGTACCATTACCGGTACAGTCAGCAAAAATGGGAGCGGTGATGCGCAGACGGAGCTCGGTGGTCTCCTGGAAGCATCTGATAGCTACGATGCGGTCGTCCTCGACTTCGCAATCGTACATAGAGGTATTGAAATATGTAGTTAGATTGGGCTCTTCCTTCGCCTTGCGGAAAAGGACCATATCCCAAGTGGAATAGCTGAATGAATCGTTGCAAGCCTTGTTCTCAAGCATAAGCTCGTAAACAAGTCCGCTTTCTGCATAGTCGGGCTGACGAAGGCTCTGGTCCGCGCCCGAGATATGAATTCTAATCTCGCTGGATGCGTTTCCGCCAAGCACGGGACGAGCGTGGATGAGCGCGGTCTTAACGCCCTCACGAGCAGCCGCAATAGCAGCGCAAAGACCCGACATACCTCCGCCGACAACGACGAAAGAATAATGTTCTTCTCTGAATCTCTTCATTTTTAATAATTTCCTCCGAAGATATTTTTTCATACAGATTAATTATACTATATTTTAGTAAAAAGGTCAACCCTTTTTTACCCTCACGATACAAAATAACTGTAAATATTCATTTAATTTATAACAAAATTCAAATTTGCTCTTGACACGGCGCACAAATAGTTTTATAATTATATCATACTATTGTTTTATGCCGGAGGTATTATTATGGCAAAGAAAAAGAGCACCTTTGGTGCGGATTTCAAAAAATTCATCTCCCGCGGTAACGTGGTGGATATGGCAGTCGGCGTTGTTGTCGGCGGCGCGTTCAGCAAGATCGTAACCGGTTTTGTCAACTACATCATCAACCCCTTCGTCGGTATCTTCCTCAAGAGCGGCAGCCTTGATTCGATCAAGACTATCATCACTCCCGAAGAGCTCAATGAAGCGGGTGAAGTTGTAACCGCAGAGGTTGCTATCCTTTGGGGTACTTGGCTCCAGACCATCATCGACTTCCTCATCATCGCGTTCTGCATCTTCTGCGTTGTCAGAATGATCAACAAGATCCGCGACAAGGCAAACGAGAAGGAAGCTCTCGCAAAGGCAGAAGCAGATGCCGCTGCTGCTAAGGCTGCAGAGGAAAAGGCTGCCGCTGATGCTGAAGCTGCAAAGGCAAAGGCTGAAGAAGAGGCTGCATTCCGTGCATCTCTCGTACAGCAGACCGCGCTTCTCGCTGAGATCCGCGATTCTCTCAAGAAGTAATTATCAATTATGGGGACGGCTTTGAGTCGTCCCCTGCGCATTCCCCGGAGGATAAAAATGAAAAACAAAACTCCATTCCGCGAGCGTGTCTGGCGCTTCATGCAAGGGCGCAACGGCGTTGACGCGCTTTATAACTTTTTGCTGATCATTTGTCTGTTCCTTATCATTATCGCGCTGTTTCTGCAAGGCATACCGAAGCTTATCGTCAACGCAATCTATATTGCGCTGATATCCTGGGCGCTTTTCAGATATCTCTCAAAAAATCTATATAAACGGCGTAAAGAGAACGCTGATTTTCTTCGATTCGCAAAGAATTTCACGGGATTTTTCCGACTCCAGCGCGACCGCATCCGCGACAGAAAAACTCACGTTTACCGCCGATGCAAAAAATGCAAGAACGTGCTCCGTCTGCCTAAAAAACCGGGCAAGCATAAGGTTTGCTGTCCTTGCTGTTCGCACAGATTCGAGGTTTATATTGCGGGATTTGCGGAGAAAGAGAATAAAAAATAACGGAAAGCTAGGCTTTCCGTTATTTTTTATACAGTATGAATTCCGCGTTCCTTGTGCGCGTGAGGCATATCGAGCGCGTATTTTTTTGCTTTTCTCTTTTCGAAAAAGACTATCGCGACGCCGCGGTAAAGAGCGTAGGTGAGGATATCCTCCTCCTGCTCGAACCAAGGGGCTGTGTATTCGCGGATGCGGTCGTATTCGGGTTCAAGAAGATCTGCCGGGCGAACAAGCACAAGCGGTTCTTCGCCGCATATTTCTTTTATAAATTCGGGAGATACTGCCATCGGCAGTTTGCCGAATTTGCCGAGTATGAGATCCTTGAAATCTTCCGACACGGTTTCGTACCTTTTTTCGGAATGAATATTTCTGATTGCCTGGGCTCCGACGGTGAATGAGATCGGATATACCATTGGAGGATATCCCGCATCAATTCTGACCCGTTCGACTTCCTCGGCAATGTCTTCGCCGCAAACATCGAGATTATAGACCTCGGCGGTTTTGGCGCCCGCATCAAGGGCGATATCCGCGATCTTTTCGCAATTTGCGGAAATCGAAGTGGGAATCGCGGCGGCTTTTATGACCGCCTCGGTAAGCTCACGGCAGGCAAACTCATTCGATACTCCGATAATGCATACCGCATCCGCGCCCATTGCGGCGATCTGCGAAGCGTATCCCGCAAAATAAGAAGTCGAATGCACGGGGCTTTCGGCATAGACAATGCCTATTTCAAGTTCTGCCCCGTATTTTTTTACCGATGCTGCGGCGGTTTCGAGATTTCTTGCATCATTCAGCGCGTCGAAAATTCTGAAAGCGTTTATTCCGTTATCGACAGCGGCGGCTACGAATGCATCAACGATCTCGTCGGGGTAGTGGCGGTATCCGAGCAAAGCCTGACCGCCGAGGGTCAGTCTCAGCTTTGAATCCCTCAGAAGCGCACGCAGAAAGCGCATGGTGTCCCACGGGTCTTCCTCGAGCTCCCCGAAGCAATATTCGGTGACATCTATCGCGGCGTAACCTTCAAAATCCTTCTTTTCGAAGATCTCGATATCTTGGTGCGTGAGGTTCAGCACTCTTTTTGACTTATCCATTATTTATCCGTCTTTTCGGTTTCTTCTTTTTTATTTTCTTTGTCTTCGGATTCTGTCTTTTCCTCGGTCTTGATCTCTTCGATCTCAACTTCATATTCCTTACCGTTGACTTTGACTTTGAACTTTCTCATATCATTCTCCTATACGGCGTTTGTTTGTTTTTTTGAAGGAAATTACGCGGAAGGGAGTGGGCTTGCGCTCTTCACTTTCGGCTTCCTCTTCGAGGATAAGAGCCACAGCCGCTGTTATTGCGGCGATCTCTTCCTCGCTGACTTCTTCGACTGCCTCGATAAGGGCTTCCTTCTTTTTATTTTTTACAAATCGCAAAGCGAGGTACAATACCAATAAAACCGCGATACCGATGAGAGTGAAGATGCCCTCCTTCGGTAAAGTTACGGCACTTTCAAGCATAAACATCGCGTCACCTCTTGCGGCGGGAGGGCTGTGAGCGCATCTTGCCGAGGAGCATATAAAGCGCGGAAACGATCCTCGGGCGGAGCTCGGAGGAGGTCAGAATGTCGTCGATCTCACCGCAAAGTGCGGCATCGTTCGGCGAAGAATGCTTCTCGCGCCAATCAAGCTCAAACATTTCGCGGCTTGCGGTGAGATCACCCTCTCTGATCTTGTCGTTCCAGAGGAAAGCAACCGAAGCCTCGGGCGAGAGCGCGCTGATTATCGAATCGGTGAGTGCAAAGCTGATATCAGCGCCGATCGACTTTGACGCCATACAGATAAATCCGGGACCGTACGCCCTGCCGATAACTGTTGTTATCTTCGGATTCGACGAGAATGCAAACGCATCGATCATCGCCGCCGCACTTTCGAGATAAAATGCATTATCGGTGACCGAATTATCAAATCCGGGGCAATCAACGAAGGAAAGCATCGGCAGACCGAAGGCATCGGCGAACTTCTGTATCTTCGTTATAACACGACACGCTGCGGGTGTGAGCGAGCCGTCTTTATAAGTGCGTTCGGATGCCATATAAGCGCATCCAACTCCGCCGACGGAGGCAAATCCGACCGCGACCTCGGGTGCGTATTCGGCAAAGAGTCGGATGTAATTCTTTTTGTCCGCCATCTCCGAAATCAAAGCCTCTCCGCAAAGCGAACGGAGATCGGGTGCGCGCTGAAGCTCAAATTCGGGAACGTCGGGGTCGACGGCAGTTCCTTCGGTGTTATTAGAAGGAAGGAATCCGATCAGATTGCGGGCAAAGCGGTAAAGCTCACCCTCGTCCTCTGCTTCATAAGCGGCAATACCCTCGGGTGCGGGGAAGGTTTTCGTTCCGTTGACGAAGGGAGATACTGCGTAAACCTCTGTCGATTCCTTTACTGAAATAAGGAAGTCGAAGGACGACGCGAGAACGGCGTGAGTACCGCCGCAAACGCCGGGAACGAGCGCGATTCGCGGAACGATTCCTACTGCAGAACTGTTAGCCGACACGGTCCTTCCGAGCGCGGCAAGCATTTTTGCGCCCTCGTAGATATACGCGCCGTCGCTGTCGAAGATACCGACGATCGGCGCGCCGTTGCGCAGAGCCATCGAGTAAAGATCGCAGATCAGCTTGCCCGAAGTCGAATCAAACGCACCGTTCATTCGCGCACGGTCCTGCGCGAAGGCGTAGACGAGTCTGCCGCCGACGGCACCGTAGCCGCAAATAACGCCCGCGGGCTCGTCGGGGTCGGACGAGCGGTTCATATACGCGCCGACACGCGAGAAAGTGCCGTGATCGAAAAGTGCAGTCAGGCGAGCGGAGGCGGTATAAGTACCCTCGCTTTCAACTGCCGCAGAAACGTCGATCTCGCGAAGCATTTCGGTCAGCTTTTCCGCCGTCATCGCGCGGCGCAGGCTTTTATTCTTTTCTTTAGAGTTGTTATCCATAGATATATCTCCAAAATTATATAATCAATTAATTATATCATAAATTCCTCTTTTTTACAATAGATAATTTGATTTCCGATTGAAAAGAGGGCGGAAATATGATATAATAGTGTCAAATAAGGCAAATTCTCGCTTTCCGAGAGTCATTCTCGGTCGCGGGGGTGGTATTTTCTCCGACGTTATGGTAGAATGTAGTCACAGCCAAGCCGGCAGGCTGCACTGAAACCTATGGAGGTACGTTATGGAAAAGAAAACAATAGGCAAATTTATAGCCGTTCTGCGCAAAGCGAACGGCATGACACAAAAGGAACTCGGTGACAAATTATTCGTTTCGGATAAGACAGTCAGCCGTTGGGAGCGCGACGAGTGTGCGCCCGAGCTTTCGCTGATCCCTGCGATTGCGGAGATCTTCGGGATCACGACGGATGAGCTTTTGAGAGGGGAGCGAAACGCGGGCGAATCATACGAACAGCCAAACGAGGAAGCAGCGATCAAGCAAAAGAAGAAAAGCGAAAAGCAATTCAAGGCTATGCTTTTCAATATGAAGCGAAAATTCGACAATCTCACGCTCATCTCGATCGGAATATCCCTGTTCGGTCTCATCGTTGGAATGATAATCAACCTCGGCTTCTCGAAGGGATTGATCGCGTTCTTTGTTACATCGGCGTTCCTGCTCACAGGCACTATCTGCCAGATCTGCTTTACATCCAACACAAAAATCGCAGTGAACGATGATGACGATTATCGCGAGCTTATAGACGAGGCAAACACATCGTTTTTACAAAAATCAATAGCTGTTTATTTTGTAAATATCGCGATCTTCGCGTTCTGTCTGCCCCTCGTC
Organism: Eubacteriales bacterium; assembly: GCA_045535375.1. Taxonomy (GTDB): domain Bacteria; phylum Bacillota; class Clostridia; order Oscillospirales; family CAG-272; genus CAG-390. The sequence continues at coordinate 6,707 of JAZSLM010000044.1, read as the reverse complement.
ACGCTCATCAACGGTGTGAATTTCGGTCTTGGATTCAGTTCTTGGCTATTGTACGGAATCGCCTTCGCTGTCGCAGGCTTCATTCTTGCATACCTGATCTACCGCATTATTATCAAGCCTGCGCTGATTCGTCGGAATATTCTCATTTTTAATGAAGTGGGACTTTCGCGTGAAAAATATACGCGAAAGCTTCTCATTCGTCTTTCGTCGGTAAGCTTGGTTATCGCCATTCTTCTCGGTATTGCAATAGCGGTCGTTGAGAGTATCGCTACCACGGCATTTGCCGACAAGGTAGTACTTGAAACTCCCGAAGAGTTCAAAAAATATATGGAATCAAGCTATGACGAAACGAAAAACGAATCGGGCGAGTGGTATTACGACTCTGACGGAAATTTAGTTGGCAGTGCGCTCATCATCGACGAGAACGATCCCGAGCCTTTCAAGAACTCTGTCGTTCTGCGAGACAAGCACGGGAACGAAATTCTCGAATACTATTTTCATTCAAATCTGTATTCGAGCATTAAGTATAACACCGACTCCGAAGATCGCTGTCCGATAATCGTTTACACCCGCGAGGCGATGAGAGCGGCAAACACTATAAAATCGGAGATCATATCTATGCTTGGTATCGCTATCTTTGCAGAGATTGCACTGTTCGCAGGGATCTACATTGTCAAAGTCACAAAGAAAAAGAATTAAAATCACAGAGCACCGCGCGGGCGGTGCTCTGTTAATTATCAGAAATATTCGTGCTTACAGTTTGGACACTTCGGATAATCGAAATCGTGGACCGTGCCGCAGTCGGGGCAGGTCTTTTTCGGGGTCTCATCGTCGAGCGTTTCGTTTTCCGCGAGGAAGAACTCAAGCTTTCGGCACTTTGGGCAAACGTATATCTGCACTTCAAGTGCGCCCGACAAAAGATTCGGCAGGTCGCCGAGGACCCATCCGGTCTTGCCGAGTTGGATCCTCTCACGCGACAGATACTGCATATCCTCTCCGCAGCGGAGACATTTCATATTGTCCATAATTACGATCAAAGGTTGAAGTACTTATCAAACTCTGCGGGGTGCGGGATCTTGGACATCTCGCTGCACTCGGCGCGCTTGGTCTTGATGAAATTGGTGATAAGCTCCTCAGGGAATACGCCGCCTGCGGTGAGGTAGTCGTGGTCCTCCTCGAGAGCGGTGAGAGCCTGCTCGAGCGAGGTGGGAAGTCCCTTGAGCTTTGCCTTCTCTTCCTCAGGAAGGTGGAAGAGGTTGAAGTCGTAGGGTCCCCAGCCTTCAGCGTGGGGGTCTATCTTATTCTTGACACCGTCGAGTCCCGCCATAAGGATAGCGGCGTAGCAGAAGTAGGGGTTGCAGGTCGCATCGGGGTTACGGAGCTCGAAACGGCGCTTCTCGGGCGACTTTGCGTATGCAGGGATACGGATGACGGCGCTTCTGTTCGAGGTCGCATAGCCGACGGTTACGGGTGCTTCGAAGCCGGGGACGAGACGCTTGAAGGAGTTGGTGCTGGGATTGGTGAGTGCGCAGAGGGACGCGATATGCTTGAGAAGTCCGCCCATGAAGTAATGCGCGGTCTCGGAAAGATGCGCGTAGCCGTTATCGTCCGAGAATACGGGCTTGCCGTCCTTCATAAGGAGCATATGAACGTGCATTCCGCTTCCTGCCTCGCCGTAGATGGGCTTGGGCATAAAGGTTGCGGTCTTGCCGTACTTGAGGGCGGTGTTGTGAATGATGTACTTGATCATCATCGTTGCATCCGCCATATGAACGACCTCGCCGAGCTGAGGTTCGATCTCGAACTGACCCGAAGCGGCAACCTCGGGATGGTGGTAGTTGATCTCGATGCCCATTTCCTTCATAAGAAGGCACATTTCACTGCGCGCTTCATAGGAAACGTCGAAGGGCTTTGCTATATGGTAATTCTTCTGCTTTGGAACGACGACGCCGAGGCCCTCGGTCGCGCTGTTCCAATAAGACTGCTTTGCGTCAACGGTGGCGCTGATCTCGCTTCCGCTGACCTGCCAGCCTGCGCGGTCAAAGAGGTAGAACTCAAATTCGGGAAGGATGAACATCTCGTCGGCGATACCGCTCTGCTTCATCTGCTCAACGGCAGCCTTGATGATGTTTCTGGGGTACTGAGGAAGGGGACGGTTTTCGGGTGTGTCGATGATCATAGCGTTACCCGTCATCGAAAGAGTAGGGATGGAGCAGAAGGGGTCGATGACTGCGGTGTCGGGGTCGGGGATGAAGACCATATCGCTCTTCTCTACAACTGCGTAGCCGTAGTTGGACGCGTCGAAACCGATGCCGCTCTTCATGGTGTCCTCGGAGAAGTTTGCCGCGGGGATGGATACATGACGGTACTGACCGTTGATATCGACCATCTTGAAGTCGATCATCTTGATACCGTTTTCTTCGATCATCCGGATAATATCTTTTACATTCTTGCTCATTTTTGTGCCTCCGTGTTTTTAATTGATAATATAATACACCAAAATGTAAAAAAAATCAAGAGGAATGAGATAATTTGATATAATTTTATAAAAATAATTTCTATTGACTTTGCATCGATTATATTGTATAATTAATTCATCAAATAACGGAGTAATTCTCATGAACACTCACTACGATATCGCCGTTATCGGTGGAGGGCCCGCGGGAGCGACTTTTGCCCGCGAGCTTGCAAAATCCTGCCCCGAAAAAAGGATAGTACTTATAGATGAAAAGCCGAGGACGGGAAGCAAAGTCTGCGGCGGTCTTCTTGCACCCGATGCGCAAAAGGTGCTGGCGCAGTTTGATCTCGATCTGCCCAAGAGCATTCTTGCCGACCCGCAGATCTTTGACGTCAAAACGATAGATCTTGCATCCGGTATCACTCGAAACTATCAGCGTCATTATCTGAATATGGATCGTGCGGCTTTTGACGAGTGGCTTCTGGAGCTGATTCCCGAAAATGTTGATATAATCCGAGGAAGATGCCATTCTATTTCAAAATGCTCTGCCGGAAAAACGAAAATCGAAATTGAACGCGACGATAAAAACATCGAAATACTCACTGATTATATTGTCGGCGCGGACGGAGGCTCGTCTATTGTCAGACGCACATATTTCGATTCTCCGAGCAAGCTTTACATTTCGATCCAGGAGCATTTCAAGGATGACGGCGGAGATATGCCCAGCTATTCCTGCATCTACGACCCCGAGACCTCGGATAGCTGTTCGTGGACTATCCGCAAGGACGGATACGTCATTTTCGGCGGTGCCTTTGACATCAAGGGCGGGCGCGAAGCATATTTCAAGCAGAAAGAAAGAGTAGAAAAACACCTCGGGCACTCATTTGGCGATGCTGTGAGGATCGAAGCTTGTCTGTTGACAAGTCCAAGAAGTCCACGTGATTTTATCTCGGGCAAAGACGGTGTATTCCTCATCGGTGAAGCGGCGGGACTTATCAGCGCAAGCTCTTTCGAGGGAATAAGCAGTGCATTTCTCAGCGGAAAATATCTCGCAGACGCTTTTGCGTCGAAGAGTGATCCCGATAAGGTACTTAAAGCTTACAAGAAAAAGACCTCAAAGTTGCGCCTCAAGCTTTTCTTCAAGATCCCGAAAATGAAGATACTCTGCTCTCCGCTCCTCCGCAAGGTCATTATGAAAAGCGGTATTTGCAGTATTGAGAAATACTGAAAAAACGAGGCCAAAGCCTCGTTTTTTTCAATTATCTTTTGCAATCGTTTCGTCGAGCTTGCGCAAGCAGGATTCGAGGAATCGGGTCCACTCGGAAGGATCGACAAAGAGGTTTTCGCCGGTCTCACAGAGATCGAGCCATTTTTCGTAGGTGTGATTATTCCAACTGTGGTTGCCGAGGAAGAGCTCGACTTTTTCGCCCAGAAGTCGGTTGACAGATTTGCGGTAGTCCTCTCGGCAACCCTCGTAATCAAATTTACCTTGATGCAGCGTGTTGACTCCCGCGCCGCCGAACATTCCCGCGCGAACTACTCTTCCCTCCTCCTCGACATTGAAGAAGAAGGAAAGCGTACCTTTGGTATGCCCGGGAGTTTCGATAAAGTTTATCGTGGTGTTTCCGAGAGTGAGCGTATCGCCCTCGGAGATGAGGATATCTGCATCGAAATATCTCTTTGCCTTTTCGTAATCCTCACGTCCGATCAGAGTTTTTGCGCCGGAAAGTTCAACCATTGCGCCGGTAGCTTCGGTATGATCCCAGTGCCAATGGGAATTGATTATGTATTTTACATCCGAGGGAACGAATCCGAGTTTTTCAAGTCCCGCAAGGATCACGGAGAGATTTGACGGTGAGCCTGTGTCGATCATTATCAGTCCCTCTCCTGTGTCGATAACGTGCGACGATTCGGCATAGGTACCTACGAAGTATACGTTTCCGAACATTCTGAAGGGGTCGATCTTACGCTCACTTTTGGGGGGCAATTCACGTTTAATAATCATTTGGTTATCTCCTTTTTCATTTTAACAAAAGTAATAATACCTATGATCGATGCGACGATGGCGACGCTTTCGTTGATAATGCCGCCTATTGTGGGATTGGGAATGCAAATATTGTAGACAAGTATCATAGAGGACGTGCATATCACACTCTTACGCAGCAACTGAGCGTCGCCAAAGGACATAAAGATCGTGTTTGCCGCCAGCGCGATGATTACGAGCAGCGAGATCGGTCCTTCCCAGGAAAGGAATCCGAGTCCGCCCATTACCGCGGCAAGAACGCAAGCCGAAATGAGATTGAACTTCGACTTTGAATCCTGGAAGAAGAATGCGATATTTCGGATGATGCAGACGATATTGAGCGCAAAGCCCGATTTCGCACCGAGAAGAAGGTATGAGAGACAGGTTGCAAGCGTCGCCGCGGTCTGGAGTATCAGGAGCTTTTTCTTTGAGTTTACCTGATATGATACGAACGTGATTATCGGAGCGACAACGCTGAGTATCTGTCCTATTATGATGTTAAGTTCCATTATTCCCACCAATTCTTATAGAGGAGTGCGATGCGGAATACCGCATCCGACTTGTTACATCCCATAATAAAGCTATTGCCATCGCGGTAGATATTTTCGGGTTCGCCATCGACGTTATAAAACGGCACTGCGGCAATAAACTCGCCATCAAGAGTGTTTATTGTAATGGTCTGGTATCTTGCACCCGACTTCCAGCGGGGATCGAAGATATACTTGCCGTCGCAGTAGAAACCTTGTGTGGTCAGCTCGGCATACCCGTCTTGGGTGCTCTTTATTGTATTGAAGTTTTCATCCGTGAGATGGAAGGTATAACCGGTCGCGAAGAGATACTGATTCGTTGCGGGAAGGTAGCAAACGCCTCTGTTTGAGGTGGGACATACTACGTATTCAATAAACTCAAGGGTGTCGGGATTTACGAAAACAAGGCCTTTGTAGCCGTCGGAGGCCGAACAGAAGGAGATAACGAGACGGTGATTCTTCGAATCGTAGGTGATGTCGTTGGTATGACCCGAGGGCATAGGTTTGGATTTTGCAACGAGCTCCCAGGTTTCTTTATCATATTTATAGATCATTCCCGTCTCGGGAGTGGTGGACTTGTTGATCATTGCGTAGTAAGCGTATTTTCCGTCGCTTCCTCCCCCTTGCATAACGTCACAGCCGTTATAAGTAGGAACTTCTGCGAGCTTTTCAATGCTATAGAACGCCATTTCTCTTCCCGACGCCATAACTTCCTCGGGGGAAATATAGCCGTCCGCGGTCTTTTCGATGTATTCAAAGCCTTCCTCAAGTTTGATCTGCGGATTGCCGGATTCGTCCTTGGTTACGAAATTTTCAAGGAGGTGATCGAGTCCCTTGTAGAGCATATCAAAGGTAGTTCCGTCCACCGCGATCTTGTTGCCGCGGACGATGATCCCAAATCCGTGCGAACCGAGAGTCTCGAGCTTTGTCTTAAGCTCAACGCTTGCGTCGCGGACGGTTTCTCCGACAAGAATTTCGATATTTTCGTCAACCGATTGACCGGGCATAACGAAATCGGTAGCTATGGGGAAGGTAGCGCCGAATCGCTTGTTTATCTCCTTGCGGAAAGCGGTAAAGAGATCGAGCTGTGTCGTAAGCTTCTGAATGCTGTCGGATCTGACAATGGTTACCGAGCTTGCATTTTCTGCGTTTACGGTGAGATAAACCTTCGGTGCCGGCTCGGTTTCCTCTGCGGTCGTTTCTTCAAGCGCGGGAGCTTCTGTGGTAACGATCTCTTCTGTTGTAACCTCTCCCGCTACGTTGTTTGTGCAAGCGGCAAAGGCAGTAAGAAGAGTTATCAAAGCAAGTAAAAATGTGCCAAGACGCAAGAGTCGGGTTTTCATAGTGCCTCCAAAATTTGTGTTTTAGATATTATACAATATTTGAGTGGAATTGTCAAGAAAAAAAGGAGAAACGGGACTTACGAACCCACGGTTGCGCATATGCTTTACTGCTATAATCCGATCTCTCGCGCGCAACCTTTCGTGTTGCTTTGCAACACGAAGCGGGTTCAAGTAATACCATCCTGCATAAAAGAGATCGCACAGCCACAAGTGGCTGTGCGATCTCTTTGGTGCGAGAAACGGGACTTGAACCCGTACGGTGTGAACCACACGCCCCTCAAACGTGCGCGTCTGCCAGTTCCGCCACTCTCGCGTGAACGTTTATTATTATAGACGATTGAATTTGAAATGTCAAC
>JAZSLM010000031.1:0-3386 GCA_045535375.1 Eubacteriales bacterium | reverse complement strand
ATTCTCGGATATTTTTGAAGCAAAGCTTCTCAATATCCGAGAATTTTCTATTTAGGCATTAAATTATCCAACTTAATAATGGATCATCAACACCGAATTAAATTATCATAATATCCGATTTTCGAGCAACGCGAGAAAATCTTCCATTCACTAGTCACTAGCCACTAGTCACTAGTCACTTTCTCCCCACATCACCGATTCATTTAATCAACTTCTTAACCGCCAGCGCGCACCAGCCGTTATCTTCGATCGATTCGACTATGTAAAGCCCTGCGGCTTCGAGGGCATCGGTGACTTCTTCCGCTCTCTCGGTGATGATTCCGGAGGCAAGAAGCGTGGAGGTATCCTTCATAAACTTTCCGACGTCGGGTGCCATACGGATGATGATGTCGGCAACGATATTCGCACAGATAACGTCATACTGCTCTGCCTTGACACCTGCAAGAAGGTCGGATTCGGCGCACTCGATCTCGCATCCGTTTTCAATAGCGTTTTCTGCGGCTACCTCAACGGCAATGGGGTCGATATCGTAAGCGCGGCAAAGTCCTGCGCCGTATTTTGCGGCGCAGATGGCAAGAATTCCGCTTCCGCATCCGACGTCGAGCACGGTGCATCCATCGGTGATGCAGTTTTCGAGCATCTGAATGATACCTCTTGTAGTTTCGTGCGATCCGGTTCCGAACGCCATTCCGGGATCCATTCTGACGACGATCTCGCCCTCTTCGGGTTCGTATTCCTCCCACTTGGGAACGATCACTGTACGATTTCCGATGTGGAGGGGCTTATAATACTGCTTCCAGGTGTTGACCCAGCTTTCCTCGTTTACGTCGCGGACGTCAACGGTCGCCTCGATTGCTTCTGCGGCGAGTTTTTCGCGGATGAAGGCGATGGTTGCGTCGCTGTCAGCGTCTGCCGCGAGAAAGAGAGAAACGCTTGAAACTGTCTTATCAGCATTGAGAAGCGCCTCGTCAACGAGCTCGCCGTAGCGGTTGTTGATCTGGAAGTCACTCATATCCTCGATCATAAGGTTAGGGTCGATCATGGACATGATCGCAACGACTTTATCGAGTACATTGACCTTTACGGTAACTCTGATCTGTGTCCAATCCGAATATTCGTATGCCATTTTTTAGTCCTCGCTCTTTCTGTTCTTTCTGAAGAATCTCTGCTTTTTGCCGTAATTCGATTCTCCGCAAGCCTCGGCAAACTGGCGCATGAGCTCACGCTGCTTGGAGTTGAGTCCCTTGGGAGTTTCAACGATTACGGTAAAGATGAGGTCGCCTCTGCGATCGGAATTTTCAAGACGGCACGTGCCACAGCCGCGAAGGCTGAATGAGGTACCGGTCTGTGTTCCTTCAGGAATTGTGAACTTCTTCGAACCCTCGAGAGTCGGAACATCGATCTCGGCGCCGAGAGTAGCCTCCGCAACCGTGATCGGCACGTCGCAGTAGATATCGTATCCTCTGCGGTCGAAGAGCTGATGATTTTTTACTCTCACCTCAACGATAAGGTCGCCTGCGGGACCGCCGTTTGCGCCGTCGTTGCCCATTCCACGGATAGCGATGCGTCCGCCGTTATCTATGCCCGCGGGGACGGTGACTGTGATCTTCTTCTGCTGTTTGGTCATACCGTTTCCGCGGCACTTGGGGCAGGGCTCCTTGATGACCTTACCCGTTCCGCGGCAAGCCTCACACGTTGTCGTGCTCTGGAAGGACATACCGCCGAGTCTTTGCATCACTCTGCGCTGACCGCTTCCTCCGCACGCGGAGCAGGTCTCTGTTCTGCCGTCCTTCGATCCGCTTCCGTTACACTCGGTGCATCTTGCGATACGGGAGAACTCCATCTCCTTCTTGACGCCGAAAGCGGCTTCCTCGAAAGTTACGTTGATGGCATATCCGATATCCTCTCCTCTGCGGGGAGCGTTTCTCTGTCTTTGAGAAGAACCGCCAAAGCCACCGAAGCCGAACATGCTTCCGAATATGTCGCCAAGGTCGATGCCTCCCATATCAAATCCGCCCGCTCCGGCACCGCCACCTTCAAACGCCGCGTGACCGTAGCTATCGTAAGCCGCGCGCTTTTCGGAATCCGAGAGGATAGCATACGCCTCGTTGACTTCCTTGAATTTCGCCTCTGCCTCGGTGTCGCCGGGGTTCATATCGGGATGGTATTTCTTTGCAAGCTTTCTGTATGCTTTTTTTATAGTATCTTCATCGGCACTGCGGTCTACGCCGAGCACCTCATAGTAATCTCTTTTAGCCATTGGTCTGCCTTTTTGATGTATTGAAATACTGCTTTGTGGGAAGAGCGAGTTTTATCGCCCTTCCCACAATATTTTATTGATTATTTATCGGAATTGTCCTCAAAATCTGCGTTGTAGTAGCCGTCGCCGCCCATGTTACCGGGGTTGCCGCCCATGTCAGGACCGCCCTGCGCGCCGCCCTGAGCTGCATAAAGCTTCTCGGAGAGCTTGCCGAATGCCTGCTGGAGAGCCTCGGAATCAGCCTTGATAGCCTCGGTGTCGCCGGTGTTAACGGTTGCCTTGCGCTTTTCGATCGCATCCTTTACGGGAGCGGTGTCAGCTTCGGAAACCTTGTCGCCGATCTCGCCGAGAGTCTTTTCGGACTGGAAGATGAGGTTTTCTGCGTAGTTCTTTGTCTCAACAGCTTCCTTCTGCTTCTTGTCCTCTTCCGCGAACTTCTCTGCCTCTGCAACTGCGCGGTCGATATCATCCTGGCTCATATTGGTGGAGCTGGTGATGGTGATGTGCTGTTCTCTGCCGGTGCCCTTATCCTTTGCGGTTACGTTAACGATACCGTTTGCGTCGATATCGAAGGTTACCTCGATCTGGGGTACTCCGCGGGGTGCGGGAGGAATACCGTCAAGGATAAAGCGTCCGAGGGTGGTGTTGCCGGATGCCATCTGGCGCTCACCCTGGAGAATATGGATCTCAACCTGTGTCTGGTTGTTATCAGCGGTGGAATATACCTGGCTCTTCTTTACGGGAATGGTGGTATTTCTGTCGATGATCTTGTTGAATACGCCGCCGAGAGTCTCGATACCGAGTGACAGAGGAGTAACGTCGAGAAGAAGGAGATCCTTAACTTCTCCGCCAAGAACGCCGCCCTGGATAGCCGCGCCGATCGCTACGCACTCGTCGGGGTTGATGCCCTTGAAGGGCTCTTTGCCGATAAACTTCTTAACTGCCTCTTGAACTGCAGGAATTCTGGTAGAACCGCCAACGAGAAGCACCTTATCAATTTGATTTACAGAAAGGCCTGCATCGGCAAGCGCCTTCTTAGTGGGAACCATCGTTCTTTCAACGAGGTCGGATGTGATGCGATCAAACTCTGCACGAGTCAGAGTTGCTTCAAAGTGCAAGGGGCCTG
>JAZSLM010000005.1:0-27602 GCA_045535375.1 Eubacteriales bacterium | reverse complement strand
GATTCGAGCATTCTTCTGAAGATCAGGAATTGTGATAACACCGCAGTTGCACATTGTGGACTTAACCTTGTAAAGGCTCTTTGCTACGTTATCGCGGAGAGAACCTGCGTAAACTACGTAGGAGTCAACGCCTTCCTCAAATCCAAGACCGGTTGCGCCGCCAAGGTCGTATCTCTGCCAGTTACGCGCACGGTTGGAGCCTTCACCCCAGTACTCCTTAACGTACTGTCCGTTGATGAAGAGTTTGTTTGTGGGCGACTCATCAAATCTTGCAAAGTAACGGCCGAGCATCATAAAATCTGCGCCCATTGCAAGAGCAAGGGTCATATGATAATCGTGAACGATACCACCGTCCGAGCAGATCGGAACGTAGATACCGGTTTCCTCAAAGTATTCATCACGTGCCGCAGAAACCTCGATAAGAGCTGAAGCCTGTCCGCGTCCGATACCCTTCTGCTCACGGGTGATACAGATGGAACCTCCACCGATACCGACCTTAACGAAGTCAGCACCCGCCTCTGCGAGGAAGCGGAAGCCTTCGCGGTCAACTACGTTACCTGCACCTACCTTTACGGTATCGCCGTACTTCTCGCGGATGAAATCAAGAGTCATCTTCTGCCAGCAGGTGTAACCCTCGGAAGCGTCGATGCAGAGAACGTCTGCGCCTGCTTCAACGAGCGCGGGAACTCTTTCCTTATAGTCGCGGGTATTGATACCTGCGCCTACCATATATCTTTTTTGGGAATCGAGCATCTCAAGAGGATTATCCTTATGAGCCGCATAGTCCTTGCGGAATACGAAATAAAGAAGATTGCCGTTCGCGTCTACAATGGGAAGCGAATTGAGCTTGTTTTCCCAGATAATATCGTTTGCTGCCTTGAGAGTAGTGTCTGCGGGAGCGGTGATAAGCTTCTCAAGGGGAGTCATGAACTCGGATACCTTGATATCAGTGGACATACGGGAAACACGGTAATCTCTGCTTGTTACGATACCGAGAAGCTTGCCGGTGCCGGTACCGTCTGCTGTAATGGCGATGGTGTTATGACCGTTACGGCGAACGAGCTCGAGAACGTCCGCAAGGGTGTTATCGGGAGTGAGGTTGGAATCACTTACCACAAAGCCTGCCTTGAAGTTCTTTACTCTTGCAACCATAGCTGCCTCGTTCTCGATCGACTGTGCGCCGTAAATGAAGGACATGCCGCCTTCACGAGCGAGAGCGATAGCCATCTTGTCGTCGGAGACCGACTGCATGATCGCAGAAACCATGGGGATATTGAGAGAGATCGCGGGCTCTTCGCCCTTGCGATATTTTACGAGGGGAGTTTTGAGAGAAACGTTTGCGGGAATACAATCGGGGGACGTATAACCCGGGATGAGAAGATATTCGCTGAAAGTACGCGAAGGTTCATTGTAATAGTATGCCATTTTTAACACATCCTTAAAATAATTGATCTTAAGTAAAATTTTGCAATAGCCGGACCCCAAAAGACCCGGCTATTGAGATATAATATCCGACTTTATCAGATATACTTTTTAAGAGCTTCGGGAAGCTCCTCGGCATCAAGAGAAACGGTGAGAACGATGTTCATCTTGTAGCGGTCAGCAAGCTCGTCGAGGTGATGAGCGCACTTCTCGAAAGATTCAACGTCGCCGTTGCAGATGCGAAGGGTTCCGTCGATGTAAAGATCGGTAACGTCGTGGTTGCCGGAGAGAATACCTGCAACAAAGCCGTAAAGCTGAGATGCGCCGTAGAGATAATACTCATCAACGTTGATGAGTCTGCAACGGTAATTTACATCATAGCGAAGCTTGATGCCCTTTTCAAGACATACAACACAGCCGTTAGAGGTTTCAAGGGTCTCGTTGATCATACTGATGAGAGCCTTGGTCTTCCCGGATCCTTTTTTACCAACAATTAATTTAAGCATTTTAACCTCCTAGAAGTTGGGTAACTATAATTCTTTATAATATTATACAATAGTTTTTCAATAAAATCAAGAGATTTTTAAGGAAAAACGCATATTTTTTTATTTTTTTAGAGTCTTGCACGAAGTTCTGCAGTCATTTCTTCGTATCCGGGCTTGCCGAGAAGTGCAAACATATTTTTCTTGTACGCTTCAACACCGGGCTGGTCGAAGGGATTGACATCAAGAACGTATCCTGAAACGGCACAAGCAAGCTCAAAGAAGTAGATCATGTAACCGAGAGCACGAGCACTTCTGTCAGCAAGTCTGAGAACGATATTGGGAACCTCGCCGTCAACGTGTGCAAGGAGAGTGCCGTTCATAGCGGTTCTGTTTACCTCTGCCATGGGCATACCGGAGAGGAAGTTGAGGCCGTCGATGTTCGCGGGATCGTTCGGTACCTTTGCTTCGCTGTCGGGAGTTTCAACAGAGAGAACGGTTTCGAAAATAGTGCGGAGACCGGACTGTACGTACTGTCCGAGAGAGTGAAGGTCAGTGGAGAAAATTACAGAAGAAGGATAAAGTCCCTTGCCGTCTTTTCCTTCACTTTCGCCGTAAAGCTGCTTCCACCATTCGCAGAACATCTGCTCATAGGGCTCGTAGCCAACGAGAATTTCGGTGACCTTGCCCTTGCGGTAAAGGATGTTGCGGAGTGCGGCGTATCTGTATGCATCGTTGGTGTAAACGTCACCTGCGGAAAGAGCCTTCATAGCGTCAGCCGCGCCGCCCATGAGCTCGTCAAGATCGATGCCCGAAACAGCAATAGGGAGAAGTCCTACTGCAGAGAGAACCGAGAAACGTCCGCCGACGTCATCCGGAACAACGAAGGTTTCATAGCCTGCGTCGGTCGAGAAGGACTTGAGAGTTCCGCGTGCCTTATCGGTAGTAACAAATATGCGGTCCTTTGCGCCTTCCTTGCCGTACTTGTTTTCAAGCCACGCGCGGAAATATCTGAATGCAACTGCGGGCTCGGTAGTGGTACCCGACTTGGAAATTACGTTGATGCAAACGTCGCGGCCCTCGCAGATGGCAAGAAGCTCGTCGAGATCGCTGCCGCTGATATTGCAGCCCGAGAAGTAAATATCGGGAGTATCCTTTTTAAGAAGGTTGTATCTGGGAGAACGCAGGAATTCAATAACTGCACGGGATCCGAGATAGGAGCCGCCGATGCCGATAACAATAAAGACGTCGCAGGATTTCTTGATCTTCTCTGCAGCGACTTTGATTCTCGCGAATTCTTCTTTGACATAATTTTCGGGAAGAGTGAGCCAACCGAGCATTTCGGAGCCCTTGCCGGTTCCTGCGCGAAGCGAAGCTGCCGCAGCGTCCACCTCGGGAGCGATAGCGGCGATCTCTTCATCGGTAATAAAGGGTTTTACAAACTTATCGTCAAGTTTAAGTGCCATGTAAATGTCCGTCCTTGGAATATATTTTTACTTATATATTGTATCATAAAATGATTGAAATTTCAACACTATTTTTAATTTTTCACCATAAAATAAATCTTTGAAGCATAATAAAAAGCAATTCGGCAAAAGTGATCCGGTTTTCTGTAGACGATGAGAAGATTTTTGCCTCGCCGATCGTTTCACCTTCAAGTAAAAAATTCAGTTTTCCCACCGTATCGCCCTCCGATATCGGTGCGCTCACGCTTTCGGGAAGCTCGGTTTGGACAGTTACCTTCGATGCAGCTCCTTTGGGAACGAGTATGGAAATGCCTTCTGTGCGACAAGTTATCGAATCAGACTTGGAACCAAGAAGCTTTATTTCGCCCAGTTCGTTCGGAGCGTATGTATACAGCGAATAATTGGCAAATCCCCAATCGAGAAGCTTGGCGGCTTCGGCATTTCTGATATCACGCGTCGGTGCGCCCATTATGACGGCGATAAGATGCATTCCGTCGCGTTTTGCGGTTGCGCTGATGCAGAATTTGGCTTTTGAAGTGGAACCCGTTTTAAGTCCCGTCGCACCTCTGTAGAAGCGAACGAGGCGGTTGGTGTTTGTAAGTCCGAATTCACCGTTTCTGACCGTGTCCATCCATATTGAGCTGTACTGTAGTATCTTTTCGTGCGATATTAGCTCGCACGACATTATTGCTATGTCGCGCGCTGAGGTAACGTGGTTTGTGACGGTATCGTCAAGGCCGTTCGTGTTTTCGAAATGCGTATTCTTCATTCCGAGCTCGGCGGCACGGGAATTCATCATAGCCACGAAAGATTCCTCGCTACCCGCTATCGCCTCGGCGAGGACGACGGCGGCATCGTTAGCGGATGAAATGATAACAGATTTCAGCAGGTCTTCAACGCTCATCTGCTCGCCGACCTCGAGAAATATCTGTGATCCGCCCATCGATGCGGCGTTGTCGGACGTTGTAAGCATCTGATCGAGCGTTATGTTACCTTTTTCAAGTGCTTCCATAACAAGAAGAAGCGTCATGACCTTTGTGACCGATGCGGGCGGAAGTGATTCGTCGGCGTTCTGCTCATAGAGAACGCGTCCTGTTTCGGCTTCCATAAGAACTGCGCTCGTGCAATCGAGCGGAGAAAGTGCCGGGATATTATCTTCCCAGGCAACAGCGTAAACGTCGATGCAACAAAGATATGAAAAGAGCAACACTACCCAAAGCAGATTTGCCGTCCAAAGTATCCAGAGCTTTTTGCGGTCAAGTCTGTAATACATAGCGGATAAACGAGAAAGAATATTCATATTATTCACCTTCCTTTGCTTTTGATTATATGCAAAAGAAGATAAAAATATGAAGCTTGTCAGGAAACAAGCTTCATAAAATTCAAAATATTCCGAACAGGATCATTCCTATCGTGTTTATTGCGAGATTGGCAAAGATATGCACTATCCACGCGGGGTAGACGGTTTTGCACTTGCTATCAAGGATATTGAGTATCACTCCGCCGACAAAGAGAGCGAAGATGATGAGTGCGGTAAGCCAAATCGAGTACCAACCTATCATCATAGTTATATGATAGAGTGCAAAGCAGATCGCGCTGAAGATGCACGCAAATTTTGCACCGATCTTTTCGGAGAGCCCTATAAATCCGAAGCCGCGGAAGATGAATTCCTCAAGGAAGGAATTGCAGACGGCGATATAGAGAGCGACAAAGACAAAGTTCTGCTTCGTAACTCCGATCTCGTCGAGCGACGAAGTAATGCCCGAAAGATCGAAATACTTACCCAGCAGAAAATACGCGCCTATTATAAAGCCGTACATCAACACTCCGAATCCGAGCATTGGAAGAAGGGTCTTCTTGTTCGGCTTGAAAAAGCGGAGCATTTTAGTTTCTTTGCGGATAAGAACAAGCGACATCGGGATAATGACGAAAAGCGCCAGCTTTATCGCGGCTTTAACGAAATACGTTGGGGTAAATATCAGCTCGATTGCCGACATTGCGATACAGCAGACGGCAAGAGCGATCATATAGGGCAAAGCAGTAGGGAGATTCCCCGTCGCTTTGGCTTCAGTAATATTTTTCATATCAGTTAGCAATGAACTCATAGACCGTTGCGGTCTTATACTCTTCTCCGGGACGGAGAACAATGTTTGTGAAGTTTGCGTGGTTCACCGAATCGGGGTAAGCTTCGGTTTCAAGGCAGAATGCCGCGCGCTTGATCTGCTTTTCACCGCCTCTGAAGGGGAATTCTTTATTGCCGAGGAAGTTTCCGCTGTAAAGCTGTACTGCAGGCATATCGGTATAGGTCTTGAGGGTAACAAGACCGTCTGGTGACGTGACCTTGACTCTCTCGTGCATTCCCTCTCCTCTGTCGGTAAAGACGACGCAATGGTCAAGTCCGCCGCCGAGAGTGATATCTTTATGAGTACCGAGGATGCCGGCGCTGAGATACTTTTCTTCTCTGAAATCGAAGGGAGTACCTTCGACGGATGTGATCTCTCCCGTGGGGATGAGAGTATCATCGGTGGGGATATAACGATCAGCATCAACAGTTATTTTGTGAGAATAAACGGTTCCCGCGCCCATCAGGTTGAAGTAAACGTGATTGGTGAGGTTTACGGGGGTTGCTTTATCGGTTACCGCATAATAGTCGAGTCGAAGCGAGTTTTCGGAAAGAGAGTACTTTACCGAATAGTCAAGCTTGCCGGGATATCCTTCCTCACCGTCGGGGGACGATGCCGAGAAGAGAACACTATCGCCTTCAATAACGGTATCATAGATCTTCTTGTCGAATCCTATCTTGCCGCCGTGAAGATGATTTACGCCGTTGTTGCAGTAAAGCTCGTAATCTTCGCCGTCAAGCGTGAATCTGCCCTTGCAAATACGGTTTCCGACACGGCCTACGACTGCTCCGAGATAACCGTCGGCATTCATATAGGATGCAAGATCATCGTATCCTCTTACGAGGTCGCGAACTTCACCGTTTTTCAGTGTCAGGCGAACACGGATGATGGTTGCTCCATAATCGGACAGAGTAACTTCGAGATTATCGTTTTTCAGTATGTAGAGAGATACTTCTCTGCCCTCGATCTCTCCAAAGCGTACCTTTTCCATATCAGTCGTTATATCCGTCGGGGTTCATGGACTGCCAACGGTCTGCATCCTTACACATACGCTCAATGCCGTATTTAGCTGCCCAACCGAGTTTCTCGCGCGCGAGAGTGGGATCTGCATAACATTCTGCAATATCGCCGGGACGGCGGGGATCGATAACGTAAGGAACCTTCTTGCCGCTTGCGGATTCAAACGCCTTAACAATGTCAAGGACGGAATATCCTACGCCGGTACCGACGTTGTAATACTCTGTTCCGGTAACCGCCATTGCTCTGTCAAGCGCCGCAAGATGAGCCTGAGCGAGGTCAACGACGTGAATGTAGTCGCGAACTCCGGTGCCGTCGTGAGTGGGGTAGTCGTTGCCGAATACGTGAAGCTTTTCAAGCTTGCCGATAGCGGTCTGGCTGATGTAAGGAAGAAGATTATTCGGGATACCCTTGGGGTCTTCGCCGATGAGACCCGATTCGTGTGCTCCGATGGGGTTGAAATAGCGGAGGATCGAAACACTCTTGAGTTCGCCTGCGTCGCAGATATCCTTAAGCATTCTTTCGATAACGAGCTTGGTCTCGCCGTATGGATTGGTGGTGGAAAGGGGGAAATCCTCGCGGATCGGAACGGTCTTGGGAGAGCCGTAAACGGTTGCGGAAGATGAGAATACGATAGTACCTACGCCGTACTCGATCATAGCACGGAGAAGGTTGAAGGTTGCATCAAAATTATGGCTATAGTAGCGAAGGGGCTGCGCGCAGGATTCGCCTACTGCCTTAAGACCGGCGAAATGGATGACCGAATCGATCTCGTTTTCCGCGAATACCTTGCGGGTAGCCTCAAGATCAAGAAGGTCGCAAGCATAAAGCTTGGGGCGCTTGCCTGTGATCTTTTCGATTCTGTTAAGAACCTCGGGTTTGCTGTTTGAGAAATTGTCGATGATGATAACGTCGCGGTTGGCTTCGATGAGCTCAACTACGGTATGCGAGCCAATGTAGCCCGCGCCGCCTGTAACAAGAACAGCCATTTTCTTTTACCTCTGTATTTTATATTAAATATATTTCTTTACGATTTCGCGCATAAGGGGCATCTTCTTCTCCATATCGCGTACAAGTGCAAACTGGTTGCGTGCGCGGTCGAGATTATGCTGCGCATGATGGACTCTGAAATAAACGTCGCCGTTGAGATAGTCGGTCAGGAAGCGGATACCGGTTTCAAGAGTGATAACGAGCGCGCCCATGGGAAGCTCCATTATCTCGGTCTCGGAAAGCGAGCCTTCAAGACCGCTGACAAAGCCCTTTGCAAAAGCGTCGAACGCTTCTTCTCTCATATATACCTTCGAAAGATCGGTTTCGTCCTCAAGCGCGCTCGAAGCACCGAAACGAATCGCGTCTCCGAAATCGAAGAGCACCGAGCCGGGCATGATGGTGTCAAGGTCGATGATACAAACGGGTTCTCCCGTTTCGTGATCCATAAGGATGTTATTGAGCTTGGTATCGTTATGAGTTACGCGGAGAGGGAGCTCTCCATCTGCGATCTTATCCATAATGTAGGAGCACACTTCCGCGTGATCGAGAACGAATTTGATATCCTCGGGTATAGAAGCGGCTCTACCCACAGTATCCTTTTCGAGCGCGATCTTAAAATCGTTGAGACGGGAGGGAGTATTATGGAAATTGGGAATAGTTTCACGGAGAGCGCCTGCGTCGTAATCCGCAAGCTGCATCTGGAAATGACCGAAGGCTCTGCCTACGCGCTCGAGAAGCTCGGTTGAATCGGCGATCTGGAAGCAGTCTACGTTATCAACGTATTTGTAAAGACGCCAGCATCTTCCCTCTTCATCCTTATAATAATAAAGACCGCTCTCGGAGCAATAGAACTTCAGAGTTCCACGCAGGGGATCTTTACCCTCTGCCTCGAGTTTCTTGCGAATATGCGCGGTAACTCCGACGATGTTGTTCATAAGGATATCGGTATCCTTGAATATGTTCGTATTGATATTCTGCAGAACGAATTTCTCACCGTCGGCGCAATCAACAAAGTATGTGGAGTTGATATGTCCGATCTTGCATTCCTGCATCGAAACGGGTTCTGCGGGAAGGTTGAATTTTTTTGCGATATCGAAAATTTCTTTCATTATTATTACAGTGACCTCCATAAGTCGGCTGAGTATTTGCCTTGATCAATCATTTCGCGTATTTTAGCCTCGAGACCTTCTCTGTCTGCGGCATAGGTAACTCCAAACCAACGCGAGGGTGTGGGGCAGACCTTGACGGTTGCAAGTCCTGCCTGCATTGCAAGCGACGCGATGCTCGGGAGATAATATTCACTCTTCATTGGATCCTTAATGGTACCGAGGAAGTCCTTGAATTTCTCTGCGGCAAAATCAAACACTTCGGGAGTGAATCCGAAGAAGTTCATCGAAGAAATGCTTGATCCGGAAACAGGGATCCAGTTGCCCTCTCCGTCATCATATTCAGCATCATCGCCGGCAGTGCGGATCGCGGTGCGCTCGGTGATATCGAGAAGCATACCGTTTTCGTCCGCATTGCAGATCCCGCGGGAAACACTTCCGCTTTCGGTAAGCGTGTTTGAAAGGCGGTAGCCTGCCATAGCAAACTTCATGGGAGAAGTATCCTTCAGAAAATCTGCCATGATCTGATATGTTTCTGCGCCGTAGAAATCGTCAGCGTTGATCGTTGCAAAATTATCCTTTACGCAATCTCTTGCCGCAAGAAGTGCGTGACCAGTGCCCCAGGGTTTTACCCTTCCCTCGGGAACCGTGAAAGGCGCAGGGATATCGGTCATATCCTGGAAAGCATATTCAACCTTGACGTGCGGCTCAACGCGGTGACCGACGGTCTCGCGGAAAACGTCGAGGTTTTCTCTTTTGATAACGAAAACTATCTTATCAAATCCCGCCTTGATAGCGTCGTAGCAAGAATAGTCGATTATAAATTCGCCCGAGGGGCCAACGGGAGTTATCTGTTTCATTCCGCCGAAGCGTGAACCCATACCGGCAGCAAGTATTACAAGTGTCATAGAATATACCCACACTTTCGCATTTTATATCTATTATATTATATAACAAAAGGCGCGATATGTCAATAGTTATAAAATAAAATTCGATATTATTAGCAAACATTTATCACATTTGACACTTGATTTTTATCGTAAAAGATGTTATAATATAAGCAATTCTGTATCATTTGATACACTTTGGGTGGATTATGAAACAAACATACAAAAACATTATTCTTTCTCAGAAGCTTTTTGCGGGTTGCCCTCAAAAAGAAATTGAAAGAAGCATAATTGACAACGGAAACATCTTCTCTTTCAGATCGGGAGAAGCTATGGAAACCTATGCTCGGTCCGTGGGCATTTTGCTTTCGGGCAGAGGAGTCATTTATTCTTCCGACAAAGGCCGACAGACACTTTTGCGATTCATATCTCCCGGCGATGCCGTGGGGGTTGCGGGGCTGTTTGCCGATAAAGCACCCCACACAAGGATCTATGCCTGCGGCGACGGAAAAAGCGAAATGTTCTTTATCGGAAGAAACGCTTTTGAGCAACTAATGGAGGAAGAACCCGACGGAAGATTCCGAACTAATCTGATAAAGTTCCTTTCCGACAGAGTCACTTTTCTTAATTCCAGGATAGACTGTGTCACGGGAGGAAGCGCAGAGCGAAGGCTTGCCTTGTTTCTGAAAAATTCTCCTGCAAACGAAAGCGGCGAGATCGAGATAGGAATGTCTATGACCGCTCTGGCGCACGCGCTTGATATCGGAAGAGCTTCGCTTTACCGCGCATTCGATTCGCTTGCCGAAGACGAGGTCATATCGCGAGAGGGTAAATTGATCAAAATACTCTCGCAAGAATTACTTGACAATTATTGAAAGGACTCATAAAATAATGAAAAAGCTTTTATCACTCACTCTTGCAATTCTCCTTCTCTTTTCTCTCTGTGCCTGTTCAGGCGGCGGAGAAAACGAAGAAACGCTCAATCACGACGATACTGCTCCCGCCGATTTTCACGAGATACGCGTTGCTGTTCTTAACGGCACGACAGGTTTTGGCATCGCTCCTCTTTACAACGACATAAAAAACGGCATTGATCACAATATGAATGCAAAGATAGATTTCTATGCCGATGCTACGCTCGTCGCTCCTCTCGTTATTGGAGGAAGCGTTGACATCGCCGCGGTCCCCACTAATCTTGCCGCGACTCTTTATAACAAGACCAACGGCGGTGTTGAGGTGCTGGCGGTAAACACTCTCGGAGTGCTATATCTGATCGAGAATGGAGAAAGTGTCAAATCACTTGACGATCTTGCAGGAAAGACAGTTTATCTCCCGGGAAGCGGATCGAATCCCGAATACGTTCTGAAGACACTTCTTGAACTTGCGGGTCTTACTGACAAAGTAACTCTTGACTACACCTATGCAACTCCCGATGAGCTCACCGCAGCACTCGCGAGCGGAAAAGCTTCTCTCGGAGTTCTGCCCGAGCCGAAGGTAACTGCTGCCATGACTAAAAATTCTTCCCTGAAGGTTGCAGTAGATTTTTCGAATGAATGGAAGACGCTGACCGGCACAGAGCTCGTTCAGGGATGTATTGTTGCCCGCAAGGAATTTATCGAAGCGCATCCCGTGGCTGTCGATAACTTCCTTACAGCTTACGAAGAATCCGTAAACACTCTCAACTCCGATCCGAAGTCAGCGGCATCTGCGGTAGTCGGTGCGGGTATTGCTGCAAATGAAGCCCTTGTTGAGAACGCGCTTCCGCGTTGCAATATAGCCTATCTTGTCGGAGATGAAATGAAGAACGCTCTGAACGAATTCTGGGGTGCGCTGTTTGCGCAGGTTCCCGCTTCGATAGGCGGAGCTATGCCCGATGAAGGTATATTCGGATAAATGCGGTTATTGAAAAAAATTATAATCTCTTTCGCTGTATTCGCGTTTTGGATACTGATATGGCAAGGAGCAGCTTTGGCGGTCGGCAACGAGCTGATCCTGCCCTCGCCGATCACTACCGCACGCAGGCTCCTCGCCCTGGCATCCGATAAAGAATTCTACCTTTTGACCTTATTATCTCTTTTGCGAATATTTGCCGGAATCATAATATCCGTATTGACCGCAATACCGATGGCGGCGCTATGCTCGAAGTTTAAGATAGCCGACCGGCTTTTTGCTCCGGCAGTTTCATTGATGAGATCGGTTCCCGTCGTATCCTTCATTCTCATCGCGATCTTCCTTATTGACAGACGCGTGATACCGACGCTCATCACATTTGTAATGATCTTCCCCGTTTTATACGAAAACGTCCGCGAGGGGATCGCGTGCGTTTCATCCGAGCTTGCGGAAATGAGCGAGGTATTCGGTCTTTCTCACAGACTTCGTATAAAAAGGATATACACCCCTGCCGTCAAGCCCTTCTTCTTCTCCGCTCTTTGTACCTCGATCGGGCTTGCAGTAAAAGCAGGAATTGCCGCGGAAGTTGTAGCTTACATTCCGCTTTCAGTCGGCCAAAAGCTTTCGGACGCAAAAAGCTTTATGGAGCCCGCAGATCTTTTGGCATGGACGGTTGTAATAGTACTTTTAAGTCTCGCGCTCGAAAAGCTGCTACGTACGATCATATCGGCATCCGGAATGAGGAGGCGTCATGGTTAAAGTAAAGAATATTACGAAGAAATTCGGGGATAAGACTGTTATTGATATTCTCTCGCTCGATCTCCCGAACAGCGGTCTGGTCGCACTCTGCGGCCCCTCCGGATGCGGAAAGACGACGTTTTTAAGAATTATTGCGAGGCTTGAAAGCATTGACAGCGGAGAGATAATTTACGATAAAAAACATCCCGTGATCTCGATGTCGTTTCAAGAGCCTCGTCTGCTTGCCGAAAGAACCGCTGCGGAGAACGTTAATCTTGTTATCGGCGACAAAAAAGCAACTCTTCCGAAAGCGAAAGAGCTGCTTATGATGCTTGATATTCAGAATTCCGATCTTTATCCCGACGAACTTTCGGGCGGAATGAAGGCCAGAGTTTCAATCGCAAGAGCGCTTGCAAAGAAAGCCGACATTTACATTTTCGACGAGCCTTTTGCAAATCTTGACAGAGAAACTGCTGAAAAATGTGCCGAGGTCATCAAAGAAGAGACCAAGCACGCCCTTACCATAGCCGTTTTACACGACACCGAGCTTGCCGAAAAGATAGCGGATCGGGTAATATATTTCAAGTGATCAGCTTGCGCATCCTCTCCAGAGCGCCTTTTTCAAGACGAGATACCTG
This sequence comes from Eubacteriales bacterium, assembly GCA_045535375.1. GTDB lineage: Bacteria > Bacillota > Clostridia > Oscillospirales > CAG-272 > CAG-390. Next base: position 14,843 of record JAZSLM010000005.1, on the reverse strand, counting down.
CGCTTGAGATATACCTATCTCCTCGGCTATCTCCATCTGAGTTTTGTTTTTGAAAAATCTTAAATGAATAATCTTCCTTTCACGCTCGCTGAGTGCTTCAAGTGCATCGGCGAGCGCGATCTTTTCAAGCCACGCTTCATCGCTCGAACCGATATCGGCGAGTTGGTCGATGACGTAAAGCGAGTCACCGTTTTCGGTATAAACCGGTTCGTAAAGCGAGATCGGCTCGACTATCGCCTCCATAGCTCTTACAACACTTTCCCGATTTTCACCGAGCTTTTCGGCGATCTCATCGGGGGTCGGATCAACCTGCTTTTCACGCGAAATCTCTTCCCTTGCTCCGAGTGCGCGATATGCCAGATCTCGCATCGATCGGCTTATTCTTATGGCGTTGTTGTCGCGCAGATATCTTCTGATCTCACCTATGATCATCGGAACGGCATAGGTTGAAAACTTGACGCCCACATCTATATTGAAATTGTCTATTGCTTTTATAAGACCTATGCAGCCGACCTGAAAAAGATCGTCTGCGGATTCTTTTCTGCCCCCGAAGCGTTGTATTATGCTGAGCACGAGGCGGAGATTTCCGCATATCAGTTCTTCCCTTGCCGATTTATCCCCCGCTTTTGTTCTTCTAAGACATTCATCCTTTTCCTCATCGCTGAGGACCTTTAATTTGGCGGTATTTATACCGCTTATCTCTACTTTACCGCAATACATAAAAGCCTCCGTAAGCTTGCTGAAATTAGTATCGGCTAAGCACGGAGGCTGTTATTCATTTGGCGGAGGTAAGCAGATTTTGGCACTTAATCCACTTTTGCGCCGTTTTCCTTTAATATTCTTCTCAATTGAAGCGTATCCACGTTTCTGACTTTTCCGCCGGAACCAAGCGAAAGTGACGCCGCAACACCTGCCGCTTCGCCGAGTGTGGCGCACGTCGGCATTATGCGAAGAGATGCCTGAGCATCATGATCGGCTGAAACGCATCTGCCCGCTACGAGAAGATTTTCGGCATTCTTCGGTATAAGGCATCGGTACGGGATCGCATAGTATTCACCCTTGGGGAAATAATAATGGCTCGTTCCGCTTCCGTCGGGACTGTGGATGTCGATATCGTAATTGCAGACGGCGATCGAATCTTCAAAACGTACGCAAGAAAGAAGATCTTCTTTTGTAAGGGTATATTCGCCTACGATCATTCTGCTTTCGCGCACGCCGATCTGGATACCGGTTGAGATAAGAGTCGAATCCTTGAATTCCTCAAAATTTTCGCGGAGGAAATTATACATTTCGAAGACCTGCTCGCGTGCGATTATCTCGGCTTTTGTCACGTCCGCCGCATTTGTCGGATCAAGCTTTACGACACGCGTGGTGTTGAAATGAAGTATGTCTTCAACGAGCGTACGGAATATGAGCACGTTCTCTCGCGGGTTCTTTATCTTGCCCGCTGCCTGATACTCGGAATAAAGCGAATTTATCTTCGCTTTCAGATCCGCATCATAGCCTTTAACACCCGCAAGGCGGAAGCAAAGCGTCATCGGTTGGCAAAGGTTGTCGCTTTCACGTCCGAGCTGATAGGGGCAGTCCGCCATTACCGAAAGATTAGCATCACCGGTTGCGTCGATAAAGCACTCAGCTTCGATCTCGGAATTACCCGAAACGTTCGAGATCATAACCGCTTTGATCCTTTCACCTTCCTTACGTACACCGGTAACGTAGGTCTGGTAAAGAAGCTCGACACCGCTTTCAAGAGCCATTGTGTTGAGAAGATACTTGAGAACTTCCTCGTTGAATGGGAGACTTCTCTTTTCGTTTCTCGCGCCGCCGATAGCGCGGAGACGGTCAACGATTTCAGTGAAAAGACCGCAACTGAGGTCTATCTGCTCTCCGTTTTCCGGATCGGTGGTCATATACGGCATAAAAGGATTGACAAGGTCATAACAAGCCGCGCCGCCCATGCAGTTGTATTTTTCTATAAGCAGAACGCTCTTGCCGAGTCTGCCCGCGGTGATGGCGGCAGCGGCTCCGGCAAAGCCTCCGCCAACAACGATAATATCGTATTTGTTTTTCAAAGACATGATACATCTCCTTTGAATATGATAATTCATTATAGCACAAATTTTAAGAAAAATCAAGAAAAACAATAAAAGACACCCCGAAAACGAGGTGTCTTTTATTGATGCAGGTAAGCTTAGATCTTCTCTTTAACCTTGGAAGCCTTGCCCACTCTGTCACGCAGATAGTAGAGCTTTGCACGTCTGACCACACCGGAACGAACGATGTCGACCTTAACGACGTTGGGAGAATGGATGGGGAAGGTCTTCTCAACACCAACAGAGTAAGAAACGCGTCTTACAGTGAAGGTCTCGGAGATTCCGCCGCCGTGCTTTGCGATGACAACGCCTTCGAAAAGCTGGATTCTCTCACGTGCTCCCTCTTTAATGCGGTTGTGAATACGAACGGTATCACCGACATTAACTACGGGAAGTTCAGACTTAAGATGCTCCTTGGTAATAGCTGCAATGTAATCCATTACCTATTCCTCCTTTATAGAAGTGATGTAAGAGCGTTCATACCGAGCATGCAGAGGACCGCTCCCCGTGTGCTGTCACACACTCGAATATTATACCATAAGTTGAAGAAAAAAGCAATACCTTTTTCGAATATTTTTTGATTATTTTGAATATTTTATCGATTTTTAAGCACAACTTTGAATCTGCAACCTGCTTCGGGCAGATTTTCAGCGGTGACGGTGCCTTCAAACATATCAACGATGCGCTTGACGAGAGAAAGTCCGAGTCCGTTGCCTTCTTGTTTATGAGAGCTGTCAGCCTGATAGAACTTATCAAAGATATGCTTTTGTGCGGATTCTCCGATTCCGGGACCGCAGTCATCGACACAGAAAACGATCTCGTCTGCGGAGCTTTCGAGCTTTATCGCGACAAGTCCGCCCTCGGGGCTGAACTTTATCGCGTTGCCGATGATATTGTTCCAGATATGCAAAAGCAGATTTTTATCGCCGTTGAACACAATCTCGTCAAGCTCGATATCAAATTCGATATCCTTCTCTACCCACTTGGGTTCAAGAAGCATTATCGACTGTCTGATCTGCTCGTCAAGACGGAAGGGTTCTTTATTGATATCAACAGCTCCGCTTTCAAGTTTTGAAATGATGAGCACGTTGCCGACGAGCTCGGAAAGGCGGCGTGTGTTGAAGAGTATCTTTTCGGTATATCTCTTTCTCTCCTCTTCCGTGGAATCGGGATCCTGAAGAAGCGTGGCGTAGCCTTCGATCGCGTTAAGAGGTGTTTTTATCTCGTGCGACACGTTGGAAACGAAATCAGATTGCAAAACCTCTGTGGCACCAAGATCGTCTGTCATTGAATTGAAGCTTCGGTTGAGTTCACCGATCTCCTTTATCTTGCTGTTTTCCTTGAGTCTTATCGAAAAATCACCGCCCGAAACCTTTTTCATTGATTCGGATAGTTTTTCGATCGGTTTCAAAAAGAAGGAATTTATCAAAACCGAAAGTCCTGCCGCAACGCAGACAGAGCAGATAAAGAAATAGGTAAAGGGCGAATTGTTGAGGTCGATACCAAAGAAGTTCGAGAGCCATCTTGCTATGACGAGTGAAACGACCACCTCTCCGATGGTAAAGAGAGTGAAATAGAAATTGAGGTTAAAAAACTTACGGAAAAACCTCTGAAGCTTTTTCACAGCTTCACCACCTTATATCCGACGCCGCGCATAGTTACGATCTTGAAATCCTTGCAATCACGGAAACGGTCACGGAGTCTGCCGATATGCACGTCGACGGTGTGGGTGTCGGTGCCGGAATCGTATCCCCAGATATCATCCATCAACTGTTGGCGTGTGAATATCTTACCCGGATATGATGCCATTTTGAACAAAAGCATAAACTCCTTCTGTGGAAGAATCATCTTCTCACCGCAAGAAGTGACAGTCAGTGAATCGCATTCCATTACCGTATCGCCGATAGTGAGTCTTCTTTCGCTGATAAGCTGTGCGCGGCGAAGAAGCGCGCCGACGCGCAGGATCATCTCGTTTACGTTGATGGGCTTTACCATATAGTCATCGGTTCCCGAGATGAAACCGAGCTGCATTGCGTCAAAGGCATCCTTTGCGGTGATCATAAGCACAGGGGTATGGTTTTCCGCATCGCGCAGAGTGCGGACGAGCTCGTAGCCGTCCATCACCGGCATCATAATATCTGAAATTATAAGATCAAAATATCCTGCTTCAATCTCGTCGAGCGCTTCGCGGCCGTTGGAAACGCCGACAACGCTGTAACCGTGCTTTGCCAGAACGTGCGAAAAAAGCTGACGAAGCTCGCGGTCATCTTCTGCTATGAGGATTCTGAACATAAAATTTTCTCCTTGAATGTATTTTTACGGATTAATTATACTATATAATTATAAATCAAAGTTCAATTAATAATCAATGATTGTTGAAAATGCGGGACTTACGAACCCGCAGTTGCGCGTGGAGTGCGGTGCTATAATTTCATTACTGCAAGCGCAACCGTTCGTGTTGCAGAGCAACACGAAGCGGGTTCGAGTATGCTATCGGTGCTAAAGAAAAAGCATAGCCGCAAGCGGCTATGCTTTTTCTTTGGTGCCGGGGGCGGGACTTGAACCCGCACGATATCGCTACCAACGGATTTTGAGTCCGTCGCGTCTGCCGATTCCGCCACACCGGCGTACTGTGATATTATACCACATATCAAAGAAAAAATCAATAGCTTAAGGCAATTTTCTTATTTTTCATTGACAAGCATATTTAAATTTGATATTATTAAGAAAAAGATCCAAAACGTGTAACCTTTTTTTACAAACGGTGTCTATGTAAGTGAAAAGACTTTTTTGGAAAGGAGAAAGACAATGACGGATGAAAAAATAGTCGAAATGTTTTGGGCACGCGATGAGCAGGCACTGAATGAAACGCAGGATAAATACAGGAATCTTTGTATGTACGTCGGCGCGCAGATTCTGACGTCGAACGAGGACCGAGAGGAATGCTTCAATGACCTTCTGCTTTCGCTTTGGAACTCGATACCGCCTGAGAAGCCGTCTAATTTGCGCTCTTACATAGGCAGATCAATGAGAAACCACGCGCTGAACCGTTCGCGCGACAATAATGCCTGGAAGCGAGGAAAGAATTTTCAAACCGTGGGTGAGGAATTTTTGCTGACGGTTGAGGACGGTCACAGCCTTGCGGATGGCTTCGAAGCAAAGCGTGCGGGTGAGGTGGTAAACCGCGTGCTTGACTCGATCGGCAAGGATGACAGACGCATATTCATTATGCGCTTTTATCTCGGAATGAGCGTGGCGGATATTTCGCAGCAGCTCGGATTCGGAGAGAGCAAAATCAAGGTATCGATTCACAGAACGCGAAAGAAGATCGCGGAGCTTATGCAAAAGGAGGGGATCATAGTATGAACGCAGAGATGAGATTCAAGGACAAACGCATTCTTGAGGCGCTTGAATACATTGATGAAAAATATATCGACGATGTGTTCAACGTGCTGAAAGAGCCGGATATATCACAGACCGAGAATAAAAAACTATCCCCCTTCACGCATTGGAAGCAGTATCTTGCACTTGCGGCGTGCCTCATCTTGCTGGCTTTTGCAACGCCGATATTCGGATACATATCTGAGTTTATAGGATCATTTCAGGCAGGAATCGGCGGTGACATTTCGAGTTTGACAGAGGATTCTGAATATACAGAAGAAACGATCAGCAATATCGAAAGTACCGAACAGGCGCAAACTTCGCAAGAAACAACTCCGAATTTCCAATACAGTGATATAAAAATCATATCAGATAGCAACTCCTCAATTAATCCAATATCTGTTCATATCGGTTATACGCTGTATAAAGACGAAAAATCAATATGGATTGAAGAAATTGCAGGATGGCAGTATATTATCAACAACAGAGATTACAAATATGAAAATCTTCCGCGTCTGTTGCTGGATGGTGATATTTCGAGTTTAGCTCCCGAAAACGTCAGCATCTCTCACTTTGAAATATACAGCCCCGATTGGAGAAAATTAGAGTATTCCTTCGTTCATCTATACGAACTTTCGCTGCTTGCTACAGGCGATTACATTATTGTAGGAATCGAAAAAGAAAGAATTCCTTTTGATAAACCGCATTATATGTTCGAAGAATACGATTATAAACTTGACAAATCCGCCGCTGTATTTGCCCTTACCGTTACAAAACAAACAGAATCGGCGAAGAAACTCGGCTATTTGAAGTTTATCCCCGAACTTGAAGAGATTGACGACGATACGATGCTTGAAGTAAAAAGCACTTGGGCAGAATTCAAGCGTGAAGATTGCTATACTTCAAATTATCAAAATTATTTATATCGCGGATATACTGAATACGAAGCTAAAGCTCTTGCGGAAAAAGATGCAAACCAAGCCGCAGAGAACGCATACCCACAGTTTTTTAACGGCTCATATTTTTACTATTACGGTTACTTGGGAACTTTTGAAGAATCCATTGTAATAGCTTCATACTCTTTTCAGCAACTCAAATTAATTGTCGGCGAAGTAGATTTTGGATTCAACACAAGAATTTTTGTTTACACAAACGAAAAAACAGTATCCCTTCAAGAAGCCTATGATGAAAAGATAATTACGCAAGATGAATTAATTATCATTGCTAATCGAAATGAACAATACATTGAAAGTGCATATGATTATTATATTATTGATGATGAACAAGTACTTGAGCAATAAAAGACAAAAGCCATTTCCGTACCCTTGCCCAAGCGCGAAGACGATCTTGTAAGCGAATAAGCTCTTTCCCCCTTGCCCCTCGGCACGTGCGCCGAGGGGCATTACATATCAAAGAATATTACGAGATACAATTTACAAGTATATACAAAATCAAATTACGCTGTCATCCTGAGCGGAGTCGAAGGATCTCGCGCAGCGGGTCAATTATGGGTTTGCTTTGAATCACATCAATATAGTCGAATTAATAGTTTACATTGATATGATTCAAAGCAGACCAACGAGTCAGCCCGGCTTCGCCGAGATCCTTCGACTCCGCTCAGGATGACAGCGTAATATTATGTTGCTGAATAGTTTTATTTGCGGCTCGTAATACAACTTGGTTAGATAATGTAAATCTTGACAATTTTGATTTAATATGATACAATAAAAATGTAATAACGAAAGGAGACAGACGGAATGAAACGATCCAAATTATTTATTCTTGCAATCATCATGCTTTTCGTGTGCATTCTTGTTGCTTGCGGAGTTCGAGATACTCAAAATGAAGAAACCATCGAGCTTTGTCTTGCAAACACAGATTACAGCATTTTCACGCCCGAGTTTATTGATGAAATAAACGCGGCTTGGAAAGAATTCCGCGGTAAGGACGAGGTACTGTTTGAGGATATTGAAGCTGTCAAGTTTCAAAATCACGCACGGTATCTTGGCACATACAAAGCTTATTCGATTATTACTTATGATCTGAGCAAAAAAATAAACGGAAGCGAAAACTTTTGCTATACAGCCAATCTCGGTCTATATACCGTTGAAGCGTTTGCTTACAAGGACGGAAGCTTTATTACCTTAAGTGAGCTCTACGAAACCGGAAATATATCCTATCCTGATCTGTGCGAAATATTTGACAGATCATACGAGATGTTCGATTATTACCAAATTACCCGAGAGACAGACGAAAGAATCAAGCTTACGGTACCGCAAATGCCGGAGCTGAAATTGAATAAAAGAATTGAGAAAAAGATTCTCAAAGCGTTGAAACCGTATCTGCCCGTATTTCATAACACCGAATTCGAAAAGTATGAAGCTTATATCACCGATTATTACGGAAGTTACAACGGCGCATACGTATTCAGATACAAATCCCCGGAAGTCAGATACAATTTCAGTTTTGATGATTATTATTACGAAACCGTTGAAGATATCAATTTCCTTTACCGATACAGACCGGTAAACCGCCCTGATTCTTTTGATAACGTTGGCTCCGCAACGCGCATCTACGTTTATTATGACGGCGAAATATTCCCGCTTCCCTATTCGTATACAAAAGGAATTCTGACTTATGACGATATCAAAACGATCAAAGATTATCATACAATGTACTTTCCCTATATGATCAATGAGTTTTTGGAAGATGAGAAATATAAGAACAGTTTTACTATAACGAAATTGAACTGAATGATGCTTGCCCTTCGGCGCACCGCGCCGAGGGGCAATTTTTTGTTTGCTGCATAAGATTTAGAGTGAAAGAATTTTAGGAGGTCTTTTTATGGAAAATAGCAGATCTGTAACCGAGGCTATGCCGGGGCGCGGGTATCTTATCGTTTCGGTACGCGCGGGTGAGGGAGCGATACCGCTTGAAGGTGCGCTCGTTACCCTTCGCGGTGGCGACGCTACCGAAGGCGATGCCATTGCTTCGTTCATAACCGACCAGAGCGGCAACACGCCGCGTATCACGCTCCCCGCGCCGCCGCGCATCAACAGTGAGTCGCCCGACGGCGGAAAGCCATATGCAAGCTACAGCGCCGATATCTCGCTTGACGGCTACTACTCAAACCTTTACACGAACATACCTATTTTCGACACGATCACATCGGTGCAGACGGCGTATCTGACTCCTCTGCCCGAAGACGGAAGCCGCAGGGGCGATGCTGAATTCATATTTGATGCAAGAACGGGCGAAAGGCTGAGGGGTGAGGGCAATGAATAATCCCGCAGCTCTTCCCGTCATACCCGAATACATCACGGTCCATCTGGGCAGACCTACCGAGGCAGCGCGGAACGTGACGGTTCCCTTCCTTGAGTACGTTGCAAACGTTGCGTCGAGTGAGATATATCCAACCTGGCCCGAAAACGCATTACGCGCTAATATTTACGCTCAGATATCGTTTGCGCTCAATCGAATATATACCGAATTCTACCGCTCGCGTGGGTATGACTTCGATATCACAAACTCAACTTCAATAGATCAGTCCTTTGTTGAGGGGCGCGAGGTATTTCAGAACATACGCGAGCTTGTAAGCGAGCTTTTTGACAGCTATGTCACGCGAGGCGGAAACGTTGAGCCCTATTTCACACAATACTGCGACGGCGAAGAATTGCGTTGCAATGGACTTGAACAATGGGGAACAGTTCCCCTCGCCGAGCAGGGATTGACGCCTTTTGAGATACTTCAATATTATTATGGCAACGATATCGGAATACGGATGAACGTCCCGATCGCTAATTCGGGGCCCTCGGCTCCCGATATTCCTCTGCGTGAAGGGATCACCAACAACGACGTCAGAACAGTCCAGGTTCGTCTGAATCGCATCTCGCGCAATTACCCCGCCATACCAAAGATCGTCCGCACAGACGGCATTTTCGCGGACGATACCACGGCAGCTGTGCGTGCGTTTCAGGAGATCGTCGGGTTGACAACGGACGGGGTCGTAGGCAAGGCGACCTGGTATGCTATTCTCTTCTTTTACAACGCAGTAAAGCGGCTCAACGAGCTTGATTCGGAGGGAATTGCTCTGCAGGAAGTTACGCAACAGTACCCCGGTCTGCTTGCTCCCGGGTCGAGCGGAAATACAGTTGAGAACCTGCAGTTTTATATAAATTACATTTCGGATTTCTATCCTGCAATTCCATCGGTCACTCGCGACGGTATTTACGGCACCGAAACCGAAAATGCGGTAAGGCAGATACAGTACGTATTCGGTCTTTCACCCGACGGTGTAGTTGGCGAGCAGACATGGAATGCTCTTTATAACGCTTATCTCGGTATTGTTTCGACTATACCGCTTGAATATACCGAATCGTCGGGCGTGCCTTTCCCCGGAAATATTCTGCGGATCGGTAGTGAGGGTGAGGACGTTGTACTTTTGCAAAGATATCTGAACAGAATATCGGAAGATTATCCCGAAATCCCCACGGTCAGCGTTACGGGCTATTTCGGCAACCAGACCGAGGCGTCTGTACTTGCTTTTCAACAGTATTTCGGAACAAGTGCGCAAGGCGGGGTTGTAGATGCGGTAACCTGGGATGAGATCGTTGACATATTCGACGACGTAACGGGTGGCGACAGCGTTCGGGAAGGTCAATATCCCGGTTTTCCTATCGAATGAGGTGACACATGGCAACAAACACAAGAACAGAAGAAGATGCGCGCAGAAATCTTCAGAAATATCTGCGACAGCTCGCTTATTTTGATGAAAATATTCCTTTCGTGCCGATAGACGGAAACGTTGGGAGCGCAACGACCGAAGCTCTCCGCGCTTATCAGGCGAGGCGCGGTCTGCCCGTGACGGGTGTGGCGGATCAGGAAACTTGGGAGGCTCTTTACGAGGACTACCTCCTTTCGCTTGAAGAGGAAGCGCCGCCCTCTCGTTTTTCACCTTTTCCGTCCGAGCCGAAGGATTACGCCTTGAAGCTCGGTGACCGAGGATTTGCCGTTGCCGCAGTGCAACATATGCTCGAGGAGATTTCGGTCTTCTTTCCGATAGCGCAGATCGAGGTGACGGGGATATATGACATTGCGACACGCGACGCAGTAAGCGAGGTTCAGGTGCGTTATCTCCTGTCGGTTACCGGTGAGGTCGACAAGCTGACCTGGAATGCGCTTGTGCGGCTTTACGATTCGGCACATCTGTATCAGTAGCGAATAAATAAGTGCCGTTCCGATTAAAATATATTAAAAACGAACGGCGGTAAAAGGATATGAAAAGTAAATTCACTCAAATGGCACAAAGCACGCTTGGGAATGCGCTCGGATTTGCGCGCGACCTCGGGCACACATATATAGGTTCGGAGCATCTTTTGCTCGGACTTTTATCGGTCGGCGACTCGTCGGCTTCAAGGTTCCTTTATGAAAGAGGAATCGAAGCAGACCGATTGCGCGAGGTGATCTGCAGGATCGCGGGAACATCGGTCCCCACCTCGCTGATGCCGTCGGATATGACACCGAAAACGAAAAAGATAATTGAAAATTCTGCCTTGATCTCGCAAAAATACGGGCAGAGCTATATTGGAACCGAGCATATGCTTCTTGCGATCCTCGAGGAACGCGACTGCGTTGCGGTCAAGATGCTCGAGTCGCTGGGCATCAGGACTTCGGATATAAGACAGGATATCGCATCTTTTCTTGAAGGTCTTTCCGAGATTTCACCTGCTTTGCGTAAGAATGACGATGCGGATGTGGGCTCTGTTTTGAGGAAGATGCCGACGCTTTCGAAATACGGAAGAGATCTCACGACATCCGCGGAGGAAGGAAGGATCGATCCCGTTATAGGCAGGCAGAGCGAAAGCGAACGGGTAATACAGATTCTTTGCAGGCGAACCAAAAACAATCCCTGCCTTGTGGGCGAACCGGGAGTCGGAAAAACTGCGGTGGTCGAGGGCTTGGCGCAAAGAATCGCGGACGGAAATATTCCCGATCTGCTTTCGGGCAAGCGAATTGTCACTCTCGATATTCCCGCTATGATCGCGGGGGCAAAATACCGCGGTGAATTCGAGGAGCGCATGAAAGCCGTGATGGATGAGGTGCGGCAGAGCGATGATGTAATTCTCTTCATTGATGAGATACACACCATTGTCGGCGCGGGTGCCGCGGAAGGTGCTGTCGATGCGGCTAACATTCTGAAACCCGCGCTTGCGAGAGGTGAGATCCAGCTGATCGGTGCAACAACTCTTGCGGAATACCGTAAGCATATTGAAAAGGATGCGGCACTTGAACGGCGTTTTCAGCCGATCAGCGTGGGGGAACCGAATGAGGAAGATGCGGCTTCGATACTCCGCGGTCTGCGCGACAAATACGAGGCTCATCACGGCATCCGCATCACCGACTCGGCAATCGACGCCGCCGTCAAGCTTTCGGCAAGATATATCAACGATAGGTTTCTGCCCGACAAGGCAATCGACCTGATTGATGAAGCGGCGAGCGGAAAGCGTATATCTTCGCATGCTATACCCACAGATCTCAGGGAGCTTGAAAGTGAGCTTAACCGAGTCATACACGACAAGGAGGAAGCGATCGGAAATCAGCAATTTGAGCGTGCGGCTACTCTGCGCGACGAAGAAAAGGCTTTGCGTGAAAAATGTGCGGCGCTTGAGCGATCCTTCGGAGAATTTGCTTCAAAAGGTGATAAAGACGAACTTACCGCCGAGGATATTGCCAGAACCCTGACCGAGTGGACGGGGATACCGATTTCGGAACTTACGGCAAGCGAAAGCGAAAAGCTTTCTGAACTTTATGACAGACTCTGTGAACAGGTCATCGGCCAGGAAAAAGCTTGCGAGGCTGTTGCTTCTGCGATAATCCGAGGGCGAACGGGACTTGACCGTGAAAGCGGGCCGATCGGTTCATTCATATTCCTCGGACAGAGCGGAGTCGGAAAGACAGAACTTTGCCGCGCGCTTGCGAGGATCATGTTTGGGTCGCAGAAGTTTTTGATCAGATTTGACATGTCGGAATATATGGAAAAGCACAGCGTTTCAAGGCTGATCGGCTCGCCTCCCGGTTACGTCGGTTACGGCGAGGGTGGGCAACTCAGTGAACAGGTGCGAAGACGTCCGTATTCTCTTATACTTTTCGACGAGATCGAAAAGGCTCATCCCGATATTTTCAATATTCTTTTGCAGATACTTGAGGACGGTGTGCTGACCGACTCGCAGGGCAGGCGTGTAGATTTCAAAAATACCGTCATCATAATGACTTCAAATCTCGGTTCGCAATATACGCGTTCTTCCTCTCTCGGATTTTCGGCAAGTGAGAAAAATGAAAACAGCTCGTCGGAAGAACGGGTGATGCGCGCGCTGCGAGAGGCGTTCAGACCAGAATTTATTGACAGAATTGATGAATGCATCTACTTTTCGCCCCTTTCCGAAGAAAGCATACAAAGGATATGCAAGCGCCAACTCGATGCGCTTTCGCTTCGCTTGAACGATAAGGGAATCAAATTCAATTATACCGACAATGCTGTAAAATCACTTTCCAAAAGCGAGAAATCTTCGGGCGGGGCAAGGCATATCCGCAGACGGATTGCAAGTTTTTGTGAACGGCCTATATCCGAAAAAATACTCTCCGGAGAGATAAAAAAAGGCTCGATCGTCACCGTTGACTCAAATGATTCGGATATTGAACCGAATATTGTTGTAAGATAGAAAAAATATAGGTATCAAGATATATTTTTTGCAATTTTCTGTTGACAAACTTTCTCCTTCGTGCTATAATTTTTATATTAATTCAAAATTCCATCATAAAAAGGAGATAGTTATGACACAGACTAATGAATATCTTGCAAGTGTAATGGCTGAAGTCGAGCAGAGAAACCCCGGCGAAGCTGTTTTCCATCAGGCAGTAAAAGAGGTCCTTTCCACCCTCGCTCCCGCGCTTGACGCTCATCCCGAATATGTCGATGCAGAGATCGTCCGCCGCATAGTTGAGCCCGAAAGAATGGTTATGTTCCGCGTTCCGTGGGTAGATGACAACGGTAAAGTTCACGTTAACCGCGGATTCCGCTGCCAGTACAATTCCGCTATCGGTCCTTACAAGGGCGGTATCAGACTTGACCCCAGTGTTAACGCATCCGTAATCAAGTTCCTCGGCTTTGAGCAGATCTTCAAAAACGCTCTCACCTCCCTTCCCATGGGCGGCGGCAAGGGCGGTTCCGACTTTGACCCCAAGGGCAAGTCCGATGCTGAAGTTATGCGCTTCTGCCAGTCCTTTATGAACGAACTCTGGAGACACATCGGTCCCGACACCGACGTTCCGGCAGGCGACAAGGGTACCGGATCGCGCGAGATCGGTTATATGTTCGGTCAGTACAAGAAACTCGCTAACGAATGGACCGGCGTTCTCACCGGTAAGGCGATCTTCTCCGGCGGTTCTCTTGCAAGAACTCAGGCTACCGGTTACGGTCTTTGCTATTTCGTAAACGAGATGCTCGCATCCAAGGGCACCACCTTCGAGGGTAAGACCGTCGTTGTTTCCGGTTCGGGTAACGTTGCGGTCTACGCGGCTGAAAAGGCTACCACTCTCGGAGCAAAGGTCGTTGCTATGTGTGACCGCAAGGGCTTCATTTACGATGCAAACGGAATCGACCTTGACCTCGTTAAGGAGATCAAGTTCGTTAAGAGAGGCAACCTCTCCGAGTACGCAGAGGCTCACAAGGATGCTACCTACGCAGAAGGACCTCACGGTATCTGGACCGTTAAGTGCGACATCGCTCTTCCCTGTGCTACCGAAAACGAGCTCAATCTTGAGGACGCAAAGGAACTCATCAAGAACGGCTGTATGCTCGTTGCAGAGGGTGCAAATATGCCCACAACTCCCGACGCTATTGAGGCTATCAAGGAAGCGGGTCTTCTCTACGCTCCCGGTAAGGCGTCGAACGCAGGCGGCGGTGCTACCAGCGGACTTGAGATGTCACAGAACTCTCTCCGTCTCTCCTGGAGTTTCGACGAGGTTGACGAAAAGCTTCACGGCATTATGGTCAACATCTACAAGGCAGCTTCCGAGACCGCAGAACAGTACGGCAAGCCCGGTGACCTTGTTCTCGGCGCTAACATCGCAGGCTTTACCAAGGTTGCAAACGCAATGCTCTGGCAGGGTATTTGCTGATTCAATCCTATATAAAAAGTTTCGCACCCGACCGTTTTGGGCGGGTGCGTGTTTTATATTATTCAGTTTTTGGCAAACTCGTTAAGTGCTTTGCAAAAAGCTCTGCCGGTGTTAATCAAGCGGTCGGCGGTGGCTTTGTTATCATCGGTGCCGTAATGCGTGACCTCAAGAGTAAGCGCAAGCTTGCACTCG
>JAZSLM010000030.1:0-11602 GCA_045535375.1 Eubacteriales bacterium | reverse complement strand
TCTTCCTAAGCCCGCTTGGCCTCCGACTTGGTTTTACTCCTTCCGGAATGTCGGCGGGACGCCTACATTCCGAAGCACAAGGAGTTTTTCGCGCTCTGCGGAGCGCAACTTAAGGCGCTGCCTTAAGAAACCGACACCTTTTGAAAAAAGAGGAAGGAAAATTCAAGCTATTCATATTAATAGAAAATTTTCGAGCCAAAGGCGAGAAAATTTACCTTCCACTAGTCACTAACCACTAGTCACTAGTCACTTAAAAACGGCAACCCAAAAAGGATTGCCGTTTTTCATTATAACTAATTATTCAATCGATCCCGACGCAACCAGATCCGTTCCCGTGCCCATAAAATTCTCGACGATGACGACGCCGGGGGTGAGCTTGCCCGAAACGGTGATCTTCTTGACCTCTTCCATCGCGGGAAGGAGCATCTCCTTCGGGATGGGAGCGGAGGTTCTGACTGCTACAAGCGGAACGCTTGCGCCGTCAACCTTTACGGACGAGGTGAGTATACGAACGGGATGAACGAATTCGTTCTCGGCGTATTTTTTGCCGCGGGGGCACTTGAAGCCTTCGCAGCTCGCGATCTCGCCCTTGGCGGGGTCGCCCGAAACCTTGATGATACAGCCCTGGGGGCAGGTGATACAAATAATATCCTTGGTTACCATAATTCGTTCTCCTTCCTTAGATTACTTCGATCTTGATTGCGGATACGCCCTGCATCTGCTCGGGAGTTACCTCGACGTGCTCCATCTCACCGGGATTGATCTTGATGAGCTTCTTGGAGTAGATCTCCTTATCGTCTGCATAGACCTTCATCGTTACGCCGAGCTTGGGAGCGGCAGCGCGGAAGAAGAGTTTGGCGGGCGCATCGGGACAAATTCTCTGGGGGCAGATGTAACGGACGTTGTTTCCGGTTACCGAGGAAATTTCATTTGCCTTCGGAAGTGTACCGAGCGCGTACTGCGCTGCGTACTTACCCGCGCGGAGAGATTCGTCGGTTACGTTGTCAACAAGGTCGTTTACGTGAACGACGTTACCGCAGGCGAATACCTTTTCGCAGCTCGTCTGCATAAACTGGTTGACCTCGGGGCCGTTAGTGATGGGATTTATCTTGATTCCCGCCTCGCGCGTAAGCTCGTTTTCGGGGATCAGACCGCAGGAAAGCAGGAGAGTATCGCACTCGTAGAGCACCTCAGTGCCCGCTATGGGCTGCTTGGTGGCGGGATCGACCTCCGCGATCACAACGCCCTCGACTCTCTTGTTGCCCTTGATCTCAACGATGGTGTGCGAGAGGAGGAGCGGAATTCCAAAGTCGTCAAGGCACTGAACGCGGTTACGGGTAAGTCCCGCGGTGTAATCCATAATTTCCGCAACTGCGAGGACCTCTGCACCCTCGAGCGTCATACGGCGAGCCTTGATCATACCGATATCGCCCGAGCCGAGGATGACGACCTTCTTGCCGACCATCATATTCTGGCGGTTGACAAGTCTCTGTGCCGCGCCGGCGGTATAAACGCCTGCCGGACGGGTTCCGGGAGTCATGATCGCTCCGCGGGTACGCTCGCGGCAACCCATTGCAAGAACGATAGCCTTGCCCTGTGCGGTGAAAAGACCGTCGGTGGGGTTGACGCCGGTGATGGAATCCTCGCCGACCTCAAGAACCATAGTATTGAGCTTAACTTCGATGCCCGCAGCCTTAACCTTTTCGATAAAGCGGTAAGAATACTCGGGGCCCGAAAGCTCCTCATTGAAATATTTAAGACCGAAGCCGGGGTGGATGCACTGCTGAAGGATACCGCCGAGGCTTACGTCACGCTCAACGATGAGCACTCGTTCTGCGCCTGCTTCCTTTGCGCCTACTGCCGCAGCAAGACCCGCAGGTCCGCCGCCAACGACGATAACGTCATAAATCTTTGCCATTTTCATATCCCCTTTCTTACCTTACAAAACCGCTGAGCATTTCGGAGCCCTTGTCGTTCTTGCAGACCTCATCGGGAGAAATACCGAGCTCGCGCGCAATGATCTCGATCACGCGGGGACCGCAGAAGCCGCCCTGGCAGCGTCCCATACCCGCGCGGACGCGGCGCTTTACGCCGTCAAGAGTGGTCGCGCCGAGAGTGCGGTGGATCGCGTCGCAGATCTGACCCTCTGTGATGGTCTCGCAACGGCAGATAACGTTGCCGTAACGGGGATCTTCCTTGATGAGAGCCGCCTTTTCCTCTGCGGAAAGCTCTGCAAAGTGGGGAGTGCCCTTTCTCGTCTTGATGAAGTCGGTCTTGGGTTCAGCCTTCATACCCGATTCGATGAGCATATCGGTGACGTACTTTGCAACTGCAACCGAGTTGGTAAGACCGGTGGAACGTACGCCCGAGATATTGACGTAACCCTTGAGATCATCATACATATCAATATTAACGCCCTCGGGGTTGCGGTGAGGACGGAGACCGCAGTACTGCGTGATCGAATCGCGGAGATTTACGTTCGGGATCATCTTGCGGACGTCTGCGGCGATAGAATCAAGGCCTTCCTTGTTTGTGCTCTTGTCACACTTGTCGAGCATATCCTCTGCGGTGGGACCGACGAGCATATTGCCGTGCATGGTGGGGCACATCAGCTTGCCCTTGGTGATCTTGGTGGGGATGGGGAGAACGATATAATTGACCTTGCAGGAGGTCTTTTTATCGAGTATGTAGAACTGACCCTTACGGGGAGTAACGACGTAGTCGTTCTTACCGACGTAGGACGCGATCTCGTCGCAGTAAAGGCCTGCGGCGTTGATGATGTATTTGCATTCGATATCACCCTTATCGGTCTTGACGGTGGTAACCGCACCGTCCTTCTGCTCGATACCGATTACGCGAGTGGCAAGCTCAAAATGCACGCCGTTGTCGGCTGCATTTTCGGCAAGCGCGATGCAGAAGAGGAAGGGATCGATGATGCTTTCGCGGGGGATGTAAAGACCGCCCTTAACGCAGGGGTTGAGTTCGGGCTCCATTTCGAGAAGCTCCTCGGGGGTCTTGTACTCAACGTCGTAAACGCGGTTCTCGACAGCCTTGTGCTTGATGGCGGGGAGCTGTTCGAGCTGTTCGTCGTTGAATGCGGGAAGAATTGCGCCGATGCGCTTGAAGGGCACGTCGAGATCGCGGCAGATCTCATCGTACATGGGGTTTGCGGCAACGACAAGACGGCTCTCGAGAGTGCCGGGTTTTGCGTCGTAACCGGTGTGGATGATCGCGCTGTTGGACTTGGAAGCATCGCCGCCAACGTCCGAGTTCTTTTCAACTACGGTGACATCGAGCTTGTACTTCGACAGCTCGCGTGCAAGCGCGCTTCCGACTGCGCCTGCGCCAATGATGACAATGTCGGTCTTTTTCATCGTGTTCTCCTTGTATGATCAAAAAATTTTTACTTAATAATTACCTCGGGGGTAAACTCGCCGTCCGAGAAAGGATAGAAGCTTGCGGGGATCTTTTCAAAGGGGAGCGAAAGCAGATCCGCGGTCGCGGCACCCTTGGTCGATGCAGGATAGATGAGATCGGTCAGCGGACCGTAGAACGCGCGGAAGGACGTGCAAGCCTTAACGACTACCATCCCGAAGTCAACGGGATCGTATCCGAACGCGCGGTAGAGAGCGGGATCGCCGTTGTAGCGGTGCTGTGTGGTGACGACAACGATGGTGTTTCGGATCTTTACGACCGCGCTGGGACCGAAATCGACGAACATTCCGTGGAAGGGAACGACTCCGTCGAACACGGCTCTGACTTCCGCCTCAACGGGAACGGGAGTATAAAGCTTTGTGCTGATGGTCGCACCGAGATTCGCCTTCACCTTATTTCCAACACCCGCCTCGCGGCACGCAAGAGCGAAGGGTGCGTCGTTGATATACATAAGTCCGCGAACGTCGGATTCAAGAGCAAGAATACGCTCGATGACCTCGGGGCTGTCGCCGGCAGAGCCCGCGTTCGAGGAATCGGCAAAGTCGTTCATGATCACGGGCTTGCCGCTCGTGTTCTTTTCCGCGATCCTGATGATCTCGTCAACGCTCGTCAGATCGGTTTTGAATTCGTGGCGCATATTCCAAAGGCCGAGCGCGAGTTCCTTTGCGATCTCTGCGGCAACGTCGCCGTCCTCGCCGATCGCAACAACGGAGGAATAGCCATCCTTGACGTCAAGCCAGGGCTGCATCTGCGAGATCGAGAAGTCAAGCAGCCGACCCGCCTTAACGTATTCGTGACCCTTTGCCATAAGCGAGCGGAAGGGCTCGGTCTCGGTGGTATAGGAGCTTGCGGGTACGATCATGGGGATCTGAACGTACGCCATTTTGGGTGCGATCTTGCCCGTAACGATATCAAGGCAGAGGCGTGCCGCACGCTCACCGGTCTCCCAGATGTCGATGTGGGGATATCGCTGATAGATCGAAATTGTATTCGCGTTTCTGACCATACGCTCGCTGATGTTTGCGTGCAGGTCGAGTCCGACGGTGATCGGAACGTCATCACCTACGATCTCGCGGACGGCGGCGATGATGTCGCCCTCGGGGTCGTCGCTCTGCTCGCTCTGCGCCGCGCCGTGCATAAAGAAGACGACGCCGTCAAGCGGAAGATTCTCACGGGTAACCTTTTTCAGATGCTCGATATAATCGTCAAGCACGCTCTGCTCGATGATCGCGCCGGGCTGTGCGCTCATAAATCCGCCCGAAATAATTTGAGCCCCCGCATCACGAAGCACGCGGAAAGAGGAAGCAAGTCCGTCCGCACCGTCGTTACAGCGCGTATGCACGGAAGCATAGTCGAGCATATCCTGACCGAAAATGCAATGCTTTCTCTTATACTCCGCAATTGTGGTTCTGCCGGGAGCGAAAGAGTTGATCTCCTGATGGAGACCGCCAAGTAATATTCTCATAATGACACCTCTGCTAAAGGTAGTAGGAAACAGATTTCCCTTTTATATTATCTCATATTTTTCGGGGAAAGTCAATAGTAAAAAACGATATTTATCCGTTTTAATTTTCTTTATTTTTGTCGCTTTCGGAGATTTTATAATTTTGCAAGTTTTCTTCCATTATATATATTGACTTTTAATTAAGAATACAGTATAATAGATATAATAACTTTTTTGAAAGTGAATATTAAAAGCACTGTGCAGTTTACACAGTGCTTTTGTTTTTCCACTTGAAAAGGCTCGGATTTTGTGCTATAATTAAGAAAAATGCGTCGGAGGGAGATTTATTATGAACAGTACCGAACGTGTCCGCGCGGCGATCCTCGGCAAGGAGCTCGACCGTCAGCCGATATACGGATGGGTCTACGCAAACCTGACCGAACAAATAAACGAGCGGTGGGGCTCGGTTGCCGCCTTTGAGGATAAATACGAATTCGACGCCGCGCATATCTTCGGCGGTCCGAATCCGTTTAATAAAAGGCTTATCGAAAAGATCGCCTCGGAAAACGACGAGCTGACGCCCGATCTTTTGCTTGACGAAGATATATTTACCGACCCATCGGGGGAGGCATCGTATGCAAAGATCAAGGCGTCCCTTGCCCACCACAAGGAAAGAGGACGCTTTTGCTACGTTCAGACACCCGGATTTTTCGAGAATTTCAACGGTGTTTTCGGCATTGAGAATCAGCTTATGTGGCTTGCTCTCTACCAGGACGAGCTCGACGAGCTTTACCGCCGTCAGGCTGAATGGACAGTTGCATTTGCCGACCGCTGCATCGACCTCGGCATTGATATGATACATATTTCCGACGACTGGGGCTCGCAAAAGGATATGATGTTCAGCCCACAGACCTGGCGCGATATCATCAAGCCTCATCTCACCAAGGTGATCGATCACGTTCACTCGCGTGGCGCGCTTTGCAGCCTGCATTCGGACGGATGTATCGCAAAAGTCACCGACGACCTCGCCGGGATCGGCATCGATCTTCTCCACCCCTGGCAGGAGAGCGCGGGAATGTCATACGACCTTTATCTTGACAAATACGCCAATTCGTTCGCCATCATGGGTGGAATCTGCGTGCAGACCGCGATCGGAATTCTGCCCCGCGATCAGCTCAAAGCCGAGATACGCAGAGTTTTTTCAACGCTGAGGGGCAAAAGATGGATCGCCTGCACCTCTCACTTCGTGCAGGATCATTGCTCGATCGACGACCTCGAATTCGCATTCGATCTGATCTATAAACTTGCAAGGGAATGAAAATGAAAAAATACACGATAGGACTTGATTTCGGCTCGCTTTCCTGCCGCGGGATCCTTGTCGATACCTCGGACGGCCACATCTGCGCCGAGGCGGCAATGGCGTACCCGCACGGAGTTTTGACCGAAGCTTTACCCGACGGCACGCCTCTGCCGAAGGATTTCGCCCTCCAGCATCCGCGCGACTTCCGCGAAGCGCTTGAAGCGGTGGCACGCGAGCTCGTCAGCCAATGCGACCGTCCCGAAAACATCGTCGGAATATCCATCGATACAACGGTCAGCACGGTTATAGCGGTTGACTCGGACTTCGTTCCTCTCTGCGAAAGTGAAGAATTCGCATCGCATCCGCACGCCTTCGCGAAAATGTGGAAGCATCACGGCGCCGCACCGATGGCGAAGCGTATCGAACATATATGCAAAGAACAAAGCCGCCCCTACCTCGATTGGTACGGCGGAAGCATTTCATCCGAAAGCCTTTTTATGAAGGCGATCGAAACCTTTGTGCGCGACCGCGAAGTTTACGATGCCGCCGAGTGCTTCATCGAGCTTGCGGATTACATATCCTCGCTCCTCGCGGGTGAAATAATATTCAGCATTCCGCTCCTGAAAGCAAAGGCTTTTTATGAAAACGGGCTCTATCCCGACAACGAATTCCTCGCCGCATTCGACCCTGAACTTGTCGGTCTGCCGAACAAGCTTTCCGAGGCTTTCAGCCGAAAGACTTTCGCCTACCCCGGAGCGCCTGCGGGTAAGCTTTGCCGAGAAATGGCAGAAAAGCTCGGTCTGCCCGAGGGAATTGCCGTTTCCGCAGGAACTGCCGATTCATATTCTCCGATAATGGGCATAGGCATCACGGGCGCGGGGCAGATGATAATGACCATCGGCACCTCGACGGGCATTATGATTATGAGCGACGAGCCGAAGCGTGTCGAGGGCGTGACTGTGTCACTTAACGACATTTTCTACCCCGGAAAATGCGGATACGGCTCGGGTCAGACGAGCTCGGGCGACGCTCTGGGTTGGTTCGCCGAAAACTGTATACCCGCCCGCTACGAGCGCGAGGCAGAGGAAAAAGGCATCTCGGTTCAGGCGCTCCTGACCGAAAAAGCGGCTCTTCTTCCACCCGGTTCGGGCGGAGTTATGGCGCTGGATTGGCTGAACGGCAACAAATCCTGCCTTGCCAACCCGCGTCTTTCGGGCCTTTTCGTCGGTCTGACACTCTCGACGCGCCCCGAGCAGATGTACCGCGCTCTCATAGAGGCAACAGCCTTCGGAGCCCGCGCGATAATTGAAAACTACGAAAAAAGCGGCGTTCCCGTCCGCGAGATACGTGCCGCGGGCGGAATCGTCGGCAAAAACAAACTATTGATGCAGATCTACGCGGACGTGATCGGCATTCCGATCATGGCAAGCCGATGCCCGCAGGTCCCCGCACTCGGCGCGGCTATATTTGCCGCCTGCGCCGCGGGCGAATACCGCGACGTCGAAAGCGCCGTTGCGGCGATGGCTTGCAAGGATTTCGACATCTACACGCCCGTTTCCGAGAAGCGCGATGAATACGACCTTCTTTACGCCGAATACATGACCCTGCACGATTATTTCGGCAAGAACAACCGCATAATGGAAAGATTGAGAGGAAAGAAATAATGGAGATCAGAAAGACTATCAGACCCATCTCGCACAAGGGCAAGCCTATGGGCGACGATGCCGTGCGCGAATACATATTCTTCAACGTTGAATACAACCACTACCGCGACGTCAGCGACTCGACCGAGAACGCCGTGCGCGACAAGGTCGAAATGCAAGAGTGCGAATGCGTTTTGGCGCTCCCCGATTCCTACACCGAAGGCGGCGAGGAAACGCCGCTGATCATATCCTTTCACGGCTCGGGAATGCGAGTTTGCGAAAGAGACGATCAGATCGGCGGAGTAGCTTTCGTAACTCAATGCGTTCGCGCGGGCTACGCCGCGCTCGACGTCAACGGCTCTGAGCCCCACGGGCGCACCATCGGATGCTTCGAGCATCTTATGGCGGCATACCGCGCATACAGATACGTAACCAAAAAGTTTAACCTCTCGCGCCAGGTCCTCATCGCGGGCGGCTCGATGGGTGGTCAGACTGCGTTCAATTTTATGGGAATGTTCCCGAACATCGTCACCGCCGCGGGCATTCTTTTCCCCCGACTGAATCTGGAGACCGTTGACGTGAACGGTCACTCCTGCCTCGGCTCGTGGGATAAGCTGACCGCAAAGAGTGCAGACGGCAGTCCGCGCCAACACATCATTGATCTGCACAGATTCCCCACCGATGAATGGTGCGAGCAGAACACGGTCGGATTCAATCCTTACCGTATCCGCTCCTTTGCAAACGCCGAGGGCGAGCGCGTCGTAATACCTCTTTGTTTTATCAAGATCTGGCACGGCACGGCTGACCAAACGATCGACTACGTCATTTCCGAAGAATACGCCCGCGCCGTCCGCCGCGCCGGCTGCTACATCGAGCTTCACCTCCTTGACGGCGTAGGACATACCACAACGCAGGTCATGAGGGATGAGATGACGATGTGGTTTGATAGGTTTAAGTAAGTGGCTAGTCGCTAGACGCTAGTTGCTAGTTGAAGGTAAAAATGCGCCCGAAAATTCGGGCGGATTTTTACGATTTATTTAAAATTAAAAATACCAAAAGATTTCGCCTACGGCAAGCTGCGACCCTGTCTTGTCCAAAAACTTTTGAAGATTTTTAAGAAACTTTTCTTGAAAAGTTTCTTAAACGGAGCACGAGGCAGAGCCTCGGACTGATGCGAAGGCTTCAGCCTTCGCTGTTGTGCTTCAAAATGGCGAAGCTCCGCTTCGACATTTTGGACAGAGTCAATACTTCCCGAATGTAGGGAAGTATTGCGCTCTGTCACTCCTTGTTAACCTCGTTCAGCTTTTCGTTGATCTTTTTGATCTTCCTCTTTTGAATAGCATCATAAATAATCCAATATACAAACGCCGCCAAGAGACAAGTCGCTCCATAAATAATATAATCGAGATATTTGTAATTGAGGTGATTGAGAGCAATAGTAAACATAAAGAACATATCGATGAATAATACCGCAAACATCTCTATAGTTCTTTTTTGCCACTTTGAAAGACTCGAATTGCCGTAAATTGCGAACGATATCGCTGTATTGGGAATAGTTGCCAAGATCAACGCTAACTGCATATCCAAATACAACCGTGCATTAACTCCATCGAAAATTTGATTTAAAATAATAAACCCGGCGGTTATCCATATAGCCAACTGACCAACGGTACGATAGAAATAATTAAAAAAACTCTTCGCGTTAAACATTATCACACCCCCAATTTCTCCTTGATAACGTTAAGATACTGCCTTGACACTATCAGCTTTTCGCCACTCGTGAGGGTCAGGCACATTCGGCTTCCGCGCTCGGCTTTTACGCTTTTTACCTTTTTGAGATTGACGATGAAGGATCGTGCAACGCGGGCAAAATAGGTGTTGGCGAGCCGCTCCTCGATCGCGTACATTTTTGACATGGTTTCAAAGCTTTGCTCGGCGGTATAAAAAAATACCTTTCTGTCAACCGTTTCAAAATAGAGTATATCCCCGAGCGGGATGAAATAGGTTTCGTCACCGAGAATGCCCGTTATCGTATTATCAGCAAGCGTAATCGCCGAGATCATTTCCCTGACTTCAGCCGTAAGCTCGCGACAGGTGACGCACACCTCGGTCTCGGTGATGTTTGGATCGTAATTTACAGTGATCTTCATTTCATCGCCTCCTTTTAACACAATTATACTGCAAGCGGGGGACAAAGTCAAGCGAGTTGACACAAGATGCAATTCGGTGGGTGTAAGATGCAAATTTTCATTCTCAAACCTTGCTAGGTCAAAACGGTGGGCAGACTGGAGAATGATGAAGTTTGCGCTCTCAAACTCCCCTTCCCGGTTCACGGGAAGGGGGTGGGGGATAGGTCCCGATTTGCCGATACAAAATTACGAGGATATCGGAGAAACCTCTATCGCGGCGCAAAATCACCTCTGATCACCCTCAGGAAAATAAAAATCAGGGGGCTATTTACGATATTTCTCCAGCATTTTCATATATTCATCATATTCGCGCAGATTTGCAAACTGCGGATGCGGCGAAGTTAGCATACGGTTGACTGCCCACTCGATCACATTATCCGTGCCGTATTTTTTGAATATGTTCTCTGCAAGTGCTTCCTCGGTTTCGGCGAGTTTCATCATCTTTGCCATTGCGGCAAACTGCTTTTCCCTGATTCTGATCACGTTATTGATTTTAGTGTTTTCAGCGGTAAGCATTCCCGCACAGCGTGTATAGATTGCAGTCTCGCCTATGCAAAACAGTTCAAGCTCAGGCTTCTCCGCCATCGTTGCGAAAGCTTCTGCCATAGCTTCGAGTTTTTCGATCCTTTCTTCAATGGTCAGAGCTGAATCAAAACACATGTCTGCCGCGAGCTTCATAGCGAAAGTTTCCATCAATCCGAAACAATTTTTCTTATTCCAATGCGCAAATTCGGGGGTGCCTTTTTTAAAAAGGGCTTCCTTCAAGAACTGTGTCGGGACTTCGGGCAGCTCGGAAAGCAACTCAAGTGCCGCTTCGGTATTGCCCTCGGCATTAAGGATTCTTGACTTCATATTGAGCGCTTCAATTCGTATACTTTCGATCGTACAGCCCTCCAAAATGGTATTGCAGATCTGCAAAAATTCGTCTTTGTACTCCAAAAGCAATTCATGATCGTTCCCTGCTGTTCCTCCCGCCTTATCCCACATATACTTACTCATTATCTTGAAATTGTGAGGATATTCCTTTCGTGCAGATGATATGATATGTCTTGCCTCGCCAAATTTTCCTGCAATATAAAGCGCTTTATATTCTGCAAGGATTTTCTCGATGTTCTCTTGCGCTCTCACCTCATCGTAGCCGAGAAGATCGTCGATACTGACGCCGAATATCTCCGCGATCGGGGCAAGCATCGTGATATCTGGATACGTATTTTTCGCCTCCCATTTACTAACCGCCGCAGTCGATACTGTCAAAAGAGCGGCAAGCTGCTCCTGCGTCATCCCGCGCGCAAGGCGTAGACGTTTGATATTTGTTCCAATGTTAAGTTCCATAATAATTCTCCTTTGGGATATATCAACAAGCCTGTTTGTGATTATATTATATCACGTTTCCATAGGAAGTCAAGCGAAGCGCAAGCAATATTGATTTAACCGACGGTTAATATTTTTGAATTATTGTAAATTCATATGTATGTATATCGGTAAAACCCTATAGAAACCCCCGCCCTTCGCGCGCGGAGGGTGAAGGAGCGAAAACCTCCCCCAAGGGGAGGTTTTCGCTCCTTCCAAACAGTCGACGGGGCGTCGCCTG
>JAZSLM010000046.1:0-3991 GCA_045535375.1 Eubacteriales bacterium | reverse complement strand
ACAAATTTTGTCTTCCTAAGACCGCTTGGCCTCCGACTTGTATGATTGCAGGTCTTGAAGAAATCACCGAAGGCGAACTCTTCATCGGCGATAAGCTCGTTAACGACGTAGCACCCAAGGATCGTGACATCGCGATGGTATTCCAGAACTACGCTCTTTATCCCCATATGTCCGTGTTCGACAACATGGCATTCGGTCTGAAGCTCCGCAAGACTCCCAAGGAAGAGATCAAGCGCCGCGTAGAAGAAGCTGCCCGTATCCTCGACATCACTCACCTCCTCGACAGAAAGCCGAAGGCTCTCTCCGGCGGTCAGAAGCAGCGTGTTGCTCTCGGTCGTGCAATCGTTCGTGAGCCTAAGGTATTCCTTCTTGACGAGCCTCTTTCCAACCTCGATGCTAAGCTTCGTTCCGCAATGAGAACCGAGCTTACCAAGATCCACCAGAAGGTTGGTACCACTTTCGTATACGTAACTCACGACCAGGTAGAGGCTATGACCATGGCTACCCGTATCGTAGTTATGAAGGACGGTCTTATTCAGCAGGTTGATACTCCTCAGAACCTCTACGACCTCCCCTCCAACATTTTCGTTGCAGGCTTTATCGGAACTCCTCAGATGAACTTCATCAACGCCACTCTCGATCAGATCGGCGATGATCTTTACATCAAGTTCGAGGGCAACAAGCTCCGTCTTCCCCCCGAAAAGGCTCTCAATCCTTCCATCAAGGATTACATCGGCAAGGAAGTTATCGCAGGCGTTCGTCCCGAGTGTCTCTTTGACGATCCCGAACTCGTTGCTACTCTTCCCGATGCTTCCGTTGAAGCATTCGTTGAAGTTACCGAGCTTATGGGTTCTGAGATTTATCTCTACCTCCTCGCAGGTGAGCAGCCCCTCGTTGCTCGCGTTTCCGCTCGTTCCACCGCTCGTACCGGCGACACCATCAAGGTTGCTTTCGATACCGGCCGTATCCACATCTTCGATAAGGATACCGAGCGCTGCATCATGCACTGATTTAATAAAACACAAAAGCTGCCGCCAAACGGCAGCTTTTATTTTTTCACAAAAAATTAAATTAGATAGATCTTTTGTTTCTTGACAATTATATCTATATCCATTATAATTATAATGTTGTAAAAAAATAAAATCTTGGAGGATTTTAGGTGAAATTTTATTTAGAAGAACAAGAAAATGTCCTTTCTCATCTGAAAGCGAATAAAGATGGTCTCACATCTGCCGAAGCTCAGAGGAGACTTGAGGAGAACGGCAAAAATAAGCTTGCCCAGGCAAAAGGCAAATCGATCATTCGCCGCTTCTTCGAGCAGCTTGCCGACCCGATGATCATTATCCTCATCATCGCCGCATTCATAAGCGGTGCGCTCGGCGTTTACGAAATGATCCACAATCCCGCCGAGGCCGAGGGCTTTGCCGACGTTATCATCATTCTCGCAGTTGTAATAATAAACGCCGTTTTGGGCGTATATCAGGAAAGCAAGGCGGAAAAGGCTATCGAGGCCTTGCAGGAAATGTCGGCCGCTAAGTCAAAGGTTCTCCGTGACGGCAAAGTTCAGATCGTTCCCAGCGAAGAGCTCGTTATCGGCGATATCATTCTCCTTGAAGCAGGCGATGCGGTCCCCGCAGACGCTCGTATTCTTGAAAATGCCAGCCTTAAGATCGAGGAAGCCGCACTGACAGGTGAATCGGTTCCCGTAACTAAGTTTATAGACATTATAAACCTCTGTGAGGGCGAAAAGGATGTTCCCCTCGGTGACCGCAAGAATATGCTCTACATGGGCTCTACCGTTGTTTACGGACGCGGTACAGCTGTTGTAACAGCAACCGGTATGGACACCGAGATGGGTAAGATCGCAGGTGCTCTCCAGCAGGCAGAGGACGGAGATACACCCCTCCAGAGAAAGCTCGGCGAGCTTTCCAAGATCCTCACCTGGCTCGTACTCGGAATATGCATTATCGTATTTGCCGTTCAGGTGCTTCGCGCAGGCAGCTTCAGCTTTGAGCTCTTGCTCGATTCCTTCATGGTTGCGGTATCTCTCGCAGTTGCGGCTATTCCCGAAGGTCTTGCCGCAGTTGTAACCATCGTATTGTCTATCGGCGTTACCAATATGTCGAAGCGCAGCGCGATTATTCGCCGCCTCACCGCAGTTGAAACTCTCGGATGCGCGCAGATAATCTGCTCGGATAAGACAGGTACACTTACTCAGAATAAGATGACTGTTGTCGATTTCTTCGGCGACGATGAAAAGCAGCTTGCAAACGCTATGGCGCTTTGCTGCGATGCCGAGATCGATTCTGACGACAACGTCACCGGTGAGCCTACCGAGGCAGCTCTCGTTGTCTGGGCAAACAAGCTCGGCTTCCACAAGAGCACACTCAAGAGTGCAAATCCCCGCATCGGTGAAGCTCCCTTCGACTCGGGCAGAAAGATGATGTCCACCGTTCACCGCGGTGAGAGTGGCGTTATTCAGTATACAAAGGGTGCGCCCGACGTTGTTATCGGAAAGTGCGCATTCTACAAAAAAGACGGTCAGATCACTCCCATGACCGATGAATATAAGGATGAGATAATCAAGGCAAATAAGGCCATGGCAGATAAGGCACTCCGTGTGCTTGCCTGCGCCGAGAGATCATGGGAAAATGATCCCGATAACTTCGATGCAGAAAATCTCGAAAATGATCTTTGTTTCGTCGGCCTTTGCGGTATGATCGACCCCGTTCGTCCCGAGGTAAAGGCGGCCATCGTTGAATGCCGCAGTGCAGGCGTTCGCCCCATCATGATCACCGGCGACCATGTCGACACCGCAGTTGCTATTGCAAAAGAGCTCGGCATCATCACCGAAGAGACATACGCAATCACCGGTTCCCAGCTCAACGATATGAGTGACGAGGAGTTCAAAGAAAAGTTCATGAATATCAGCGTCTATGCGCGCGTTCAGCCCGAGCATAAGACTCGCATAGTCAATGCATGGCGCGAGGCAGGTTACGTTACCGCGATGACCGGTGACGGCGTAAACGACGCTCCTTCCATCAAATCGGCCGATATCGGCGTAGGTATGGGTATCACCGGTACCGACGTAACAAAGAATGTTGCCGATATGGTACTTGCCGACGACAACTTTGCTACCATCGTAGGCGCGGTTGAAGAGGGCAGACGTATTTACGACAACATCCGTAAGGCGATCCAGTTCCTGCTCGGTTCGAATATGAGCGAGGTGCTTTCGATATTCTTCTCGACACTGCTCGGATTTGTAATCCTCAAGCCCGTTCACCTGCTTTGGATCAACCTTGTAACCGACTGCTTCCCCGCACTTGCGCTCGGTATGGAAAAAGCAGAGCCCGGCATTATGAACCGTAAGCCCCGCGAAGCTAAATCGGGCATTTTCTCGGGCGGTATGGGTGTTGACATTGCATATCAGGGAATAATGGTTACCATTCTCACCCTCGCTTCCTATTTCATCGGTCATTTCGTTGAAACAGGTAATTTTGAGATCACTAATAGCTCACACGGCATGACAATGGCCTTCCTTACCATGTCGATGGCAGAAATCTTCCACAGCTTCAATATGCGCTCGCAGAGAGGCAGCATATTCAAGCTCGGCTCGCAGAACAAGACCCTTTGGTTTGCTGCGATCGGCTCGCTTATCGCTACCACTGCAGTTTGCGAGATCCCCTTCCTTGCCAACGCATTCGGATTTGAGAGCGTAGGACTTGTTGAATATGCAATCGCGATTGGACTCGGCGTACTCGTTATCCCGATAGTTGAGATCGTTAAGGCAATTCAGAGAAAAGTAAGCAAGTGAGTTTGATATAAAAAAGTCCCGACCGAACGGGATAGTCTGCTATAGAGCAGTTGTGAATTGAATCATACCGACCGACAAAAAGGACGAAGAATTATGAAAATTCTTCGTCCTTTTTTCTTGACAAGTACAGTTTTTTTGACGATATATTTGCTTACGCAAATGCGATATATTTTCGCT
>JAZSLM010000094.1:0-18411 GCA_045535375.1 Eubacteriales bacterium | reverse complement strand
GGGAAAAGTGCGGTTTTGCTAAATTTTTCTTATTCCCACTCAATCGTGCCGGTGGGCTTGGGGGTGAGGTCGTAGAGCACGCGGTTGATGCCTTCGACTTCGCTTGTGATGCGGTTTACGATCTTATGGAGCACCGCGTAGGGGATCTCCTCGACGGTTGCGGTCATTGGGTCCTTGGTATTGACGGCGCGGATGATCGCGGGCCAGCCTTCATAGCGGCTTTCGTCCTTGACGCCGACCGACTTGATATCGGGGATGATGACGAAATACTGCCATACCTTCTCGGCAAGTCCGCAGATGTCGAACTCCTCGCGAAGGATCGCGTCTGCCTCGCGGAGTGCGTGCAGACGGTCACGGGTGATCGCGCCGAGACAGCGAACGCCGAGTCCGGGGCCGGGGAAGGGCTGACGGTATACCATTGCGTGGGGAAGTCCGAGAGCTTCGCCGACTACTCTTACCTCGTCCTTGAAGAGAAGCTTGATGGGCTCAACGAGATCAAACTGAAGATCCTCGGGAAGTCCGCCTACGTTGTGGTGCGACTTGACTGCCTTCTTGCCCTCAGCCTGCTTGATGGACTCGAGAATATCGGGGTAGATGGTGCCCTGCGCGTGGAAGGAGATGCCTTCGAGCTTTCTTGCTTCCTCTGCGAAAATTTCAATAAATTCCTTACCGATTATCTTTCTCTTGGTCTCGGGATCGGAAACGCCCGCGAGCAGATCGAGGTAGCGGTCGGTTGCGTCGATGTAAATAAGATTTGCCTCAAGAGTCTTGCCGAACATATCGATAACGGCCTCGCTTTCGCCCTTACGCATAAGTCCGTGGTTTACGTGAACGCAGACGAGCTGCTTGCCGATCGCCTTGATAAGGAGTGCGGCAACGACCGAGCTGTCAACGCCGCCCGAAAGTGCAAGGAGGACCTTTTTGTCCCCAACCTGTTCTCTGACGAGAGCGACCTGTTCGTCGATAAATTTGTTTGCGAGTTCAAAATTTGTGATTCTTTCCATAGAATCGGGTCTTACGTTGGGATTCATTAAAGACACCTCCGAGTTAAACTATAATAAAATATTATATAACTTTTTTAGACGAATTTCAAGTATTTGTGCGAAAAAAATCGAAAAAATCAATCAAAAAATACTGTTTTTCCGGTTTTTGCCGACTCATAAGCCGCGCAGATTACGCGGAGGGGAAGAAGGCCTTCCTCGACCGTTACGGCGGGATCGCGGTCCTCGAGTATTGCGGCGCAGAAGTCGTCAACGACTCGCTTGTGACCGAAGAGTCTGCCGCGGCAGAGTTTCTGTGCCTTGCGGTTGCCGACCGAGTAGCGCGCGAGCTTTTCCGCCTCCTCCTCGGGAGCCGCACCGCGGATCTTCCAGAGGGTGAGCTTGTCGGCGTCGAGGGCAACGTAACCGTTTTCGCAGGTCAGCGAGATCTCGGTGCAGATGCCGGGGTATGCGCAGGTGGTGCTTGTAAAGGTCGCGACCGCGCCCGATTCAAAGGTGAGGGTCGAAACGGTCAGGTCCTCGCTTTCGATATCGTGGCCGCAAAGGCGCATCTGCGAGGTGATCGACTTCGGCTTGCCCATGATCTGAAGCATGAGGTCAACGGTGTGGATCGACTGATTCATAAGCGATCCGCCGCCGTCCATTTCCCAGGTGCCGCGCCAACCGCCGTTTGCGGCGTAATATGCGTCGTCACGGTGCCACTTGACGGCAAAGGTGCCAAGGAAGATCTTGCCGAGGGTGCCGTCCGAAAGTCCCTCCCAGACGGGATCCATACCGAAATTGTATCTGTTCTGGAAAACGACGCCGCACTTTTTGCCGGTCCTCTTTGCGGCTTCGATTACGGGAAGAGCTTTTTCGACGGTTACGTCGATCGGCTTTTCGACGAGGGCGTGAACTCCCGCCTCCATTGCGCGGATGGCGTAATCAGCGTGCATGCCGGTGGGCAGGCAGATGCTGACGGCGTCGAGCTTTTCAGCCGTGAGCATTTCTTCGAGGGTGTTATAGGTCGGAACATCGGGATATTCGGATGAAAAAGTCGCGCGGCGTGCCTCGTCGAGGTCCGCAACGGCGCAGAGAATGCATTTGCTCGAAGCAGCAGCGGCGGCAACGTGTGCCATTCCGATTCCAAGTCCTAAAATTCCGTAGCGGACGAGTCCGCTCTGATCGACTTCCTTTGAATAAAGCATAATTTTTACTCCTTTTTTAATAAAATCCGTTTTTTCGGCGGTTTTGCCGACCGAAAAAACACCTTTCGGGCGAGCCATGCGAGCCCGCGCGTCGGCGATAAGAGCGCGTCTTCAATTGTAAAACGCAGTTTTACAATTGGGTATTACTCCTTATTGTAAGCAAGTTTAACAAGAAGCTCGCAAAGCGCGTCGTAACCGATGCCTACGGCGGCGGCTTCCTGGGGGAGAAGCGAGGTGGGGGTCATGCCGGGGAGAGCGTTGACCTCAAGGCAGTAGAATTCACCGTCCGCGCCGAGGATGAAATCTGCTCTGCCGTACATCTCCATTCGGAGCGCCGAGAAAGCGGCAAGCGCGGCGTCTGCAAGGCGGGCGTTTTCTTCATCGGTGAGATGCGCGGGGCAGATCTCTTCGGTAAGTCCGCTCTGATATTTGTTCTTGTAATCGTAAAATCCGCATTTCGGAATGATCTCAACGGGGGGCAGAGCCTTGCCGTCGAGGACCGCGATGGTGAATTCGCGTCCCTTTATCATTTCTTCCGCAAGCAGGTAGCGTTCGTATTTAGCCGAAGCCTTGATAGCCTCGTCGATCTGATCGATGCTGTTGATTATCGAAACTCCGACGCTCGAGCCGCAGGATGCGGGCTTGATCACGCAGGGAAGTCCGACCTCCGCCGCGATCTCCTTTGCATTCGGATGGGCGGTGTCAACGTATTTCCAGTGGGGAGTTTTTACGCCCGCTTCGACCATGAGGCGCTTCGAGATGTCCTTATCCATCGAAAGGAGCGCGCCGATGTAGCCGGTGCCGGTGTATCTTTTGATTCCGTGGCAGTCAAGGGTAGCCTGAAGCTGACCGTTTTCGCCGATCGAGCCGTGAAGCGCGAGGAAAACGACATCAGCCGCGCGGCAGATATCCAGAACGCCGTCGCCGATGGGTGCCTTTTTGCCGCCGTTCGAGGCGATGAGCGCCTCAAGGTCGGGCTCCGCGGTCTCTACCTTGTAGGAGTAGCTGCCGCCCTTGACGAAAAGGCTGTCGATGTCGGCGGGAATGTCTTTGATGCCGAGATAGAGGTCGACGAGGGCAACTGCATGCCCCGATCTTGAAAGTGAGGTCGCGATAAGCGAGCCTGAGGTGAGCGAAACATCTCTTTCGGGAGAAAGACCTCCCGCGAGAACTGCGATTTTCATATATAAGTACCTTCCAAAGTTAGATTTTCCGTAGTAATACCGCGCGGTCGATGCCGGACAGGTCTGGGTAGATCTCGGCGGTGAAGCCGTTTTCCTCACCGATGCGGGAAACGTCCTCTGCCTGACCGATACCGACTTCGTAAAGGATGAATCCGCCGTTGTTCAGCGCGGATCTTGCCTTTTTTGTTATGGCGCGGTAGAAGATTAGTCCATCGTCACCGCCGTCGAGAGCTCGGTGAGGTTCAAGCAAAACCTCGGGCGCGAGAGTCGGGATGACGTCGGCGGGTATATATGGCGGATTTGAGAGAATGGCGTCGAAGGACTTGCCGTCGAGAAAATCCTCGGCAAGCGCGTCTGCCACTCCAAACTTTATCCTGTTGGCAACGCCGTTTATTTCAGCATTGCGAGAGGCTGCACGGAGTGCGTTTTCGTTTATATCGAACGCTTCCGCGGTCGTGTCTTTTCTGAAATGTGTTGTTGAAACCGCTATCGCTCCGCTTCCGGTGCCGACGTCGCAAAAGTGCGCGTTCCCCGGCAGATTTTTCAGGGCGAGCTCAACGATCAGCTCGGTATCGGGGCGGGGACAAAGGCAGTCGGAATTGAGTGTGAAGCGAAGTCCGAAGAATTCCCATTCGCCGAGAATGTATTGAAGCGGCTCTCGCGCAAGTCTTCGGTTGAGTACCGAAATAAGCTCGTCACATTCGATCTCCTCATCGCGGCGGAAGGGCAGGGTGTGTCTTGAAACACCCGCAAAATGCTCAAAAAGTATGGCGGCGTCGGTCTCCGCGTTTTCGATCCCTGCCTCCAGAAGAAGCGCGACGGCTTTGTTATACGTCATTTTACACTCCACAAATTTACCTATTATATATTTTATCATAAATCTTGGGAAAAATAAATACTTTTGGAGCAAAAAAATGATGGGAATTTGAAAGTTTGAAAAATAATTATAAAAATATTCGAAAAAGTGTTGCTTTTTCAGAAAAATATGATATAATATAATTGCAAAATAATATTTTTGGAGGTATTCACTATGTTTCTTTTTCAGAAGAAGGAAGAAAAGACTAACTATTGGAAGATAGTTGGCATTACCCTTGGCATTATCGCTGCTATCGGCGCTGTAGGCGTTGCTGTTTACGCACTCCTCAAGAGAGCCGGCTATTTCTGCTGCGATTGCTGTGATTGCGATTGCTGCGATTGCGAAGACTACTGCCTCGACGAAGAGCTCTGCGACGAGATCGAAGTTGAAGAGGTAGAAGAGGAAGCTACTGCTGACGCTGAGTAATTCAGATCACGCACTTTCTAAAAAACAACCCCGCCCGTAAGGAAGGGGTTGTTTTTTAGGTTAAAGGTAATAAGTAAGAGTGAAGAAGTAAGTAATTCGCCGCGGGTGCGGCGGATTTTTTGTTAATATTATTGACTAAATATGAATATTATGATATAATTGGTTTACCACATTATTAGGAGGAATAAGTATGAAACGCTTAATTTCCGCAATTCTGACAACATCACTTTTACTGGCGCTGTTTCCATTTGCGCTGAACGTGTCGGCAGACAATCTGCCCGATGACACTGTAGTTGTTGACCTTTCGCTGACTGCCGCCGATGGCACTGCGACCGATATCGTTATCGGTGACAAGGTTTATTCCGTAATCGTCGGCACCACGGGATTTTCAAAGCTCAGTGCCGCGCTTGATGCCGTTCCCGCAGGCGGAACCGTCATTCTCGCACCCGGTACTTATACAGAAGGCGTTCAGATCAAAAAGGACGTCACCATTCTCGGCCCCAAGGCGGGTATCGATCCGAACGTAAAGGGCGCAGAAAAGACCGACGACTGGACCCGTAACCCCCAGCGCGGCGAGGGCGAAGCTGTTCTCACCACCAGCTGGCACGTCGGAATGCACGCGCCGAGCAACGTGGTTTTCGATTGCCATAACGTCACCATCGACGGTATCGCTATTTCGGGCGCGGGTATGCTTCGCTCCAACTACGGCAGAGCGGGCAATATCACCCTTACTTACAAGAATATGCTTGTTTACGGCTACACCACCGCAAACAACGGTCCCTTTTATTGCTATTCTTACTACCCCGATAAGGCAGTCAACGATTACTCCCGTAATCTGATCTGCGAAAATATCCGTTTCGAGGGTATGACCACTGCCCCAGGTTTCAATCTGACCGTGGACAATATGGACGCTTCGGGTATCTACTTTGATGCGGCGTCCACCAAGCAGATGTTTGGCTTCATCGCTATGTCAACCGTCGCGCAGGCGGGCGCGGAGGCTATCTATACCGTCCGCGATTCGATGTTCAGACAGAAGACCAATCAGGTCCTCAACTGCAACCTTACCAGCGGTGCGGGCGGACACAATATGGTTAAAAACGTTGCCGGATGCTCGAAGATCACCGTGAACATCTCGAATAACGTATTCATTGATAACGATGCGGGAGTTGCAACGAATAACAACATCATCGTCCCTCAGATCAAGAGCGATAATATCTACTTCAACATCGTTGATAATATTTTCAAGGTTACCGGTGTTGCGTCGGATAACTTCATCGCCATCCACGGCGCGACCGACACCCGCGATCTCGGCTCGAAGTTCGTAGTCAAGGGTAACACCTTCGATAATATCCCCACCGATATTTCGATTCCCAATTCGACCACTCCCTTCGATATGAAGGATAACACATACAGAAGTCCCAAGGATGACCCGGCAAAGTCCGTCGTTGACGGCGTTCCAAGCACGGGTACGGTCGATAAGAATGCAAAGACGCTCAAGGACAGCGTGACAAAGGACGAATATAAGGTTGCGATCACCACGTCCTCGGGCAACACATTCAAGGTATACTCCGACAAGGAGCTCACCAAGGAGATCGCAAATCCTGTTAAGCTCTATAAGGAAACCAACACCTTCTATATAAAAATTATGTCTGCAAACGGAGTGAAAGAGGAAGTGTATACCGCAACCGTAACCACATCGAATCCCGCAAAGCTCTTCTTTGACATCGAAAATGAAGTCCGCTGGCTCGGAAGGACCTATTCCGTTGACGGAAAGCACTTCTTCAACTGGTCGGCTTCGGGATTTGAATTCACATTCAAGGGCAGTGGCGTACGCGCTGAGATCGCGTCGAACGCGCCCGGCGGAAGTGACACCGCATATATCAAAGTCTTCATCAACGGCGTGGAACAGCCCGATATCGCGCTGACCAAGGCTAACCAGACCGTGACCCTTGCGGAAGGACTTGATCCTAATAATACCTACACCATCAGAGTAGTAAAGCGTACCAATGCGCGTTCCTCGACAGCTGCTCTCATCTCGCTTAAACTGAACGACGGCGAAAAGCTTGCACCTCCCGCACAGAAGTCGAAGCTCATCGAATTCGTCGGCGACTCGATCACGGTTGGATATTCCGCCTCTGCGGCTGCAAGTACGTCTTCCTCCTGGAGTACTGCTACCGAGGATGCTACCAAGACATATTCCGAATACGTTGCGAACGCATTCGGCGCGGATTATAACGTTATCGCGGTTTCGGGCAGAGGCGTTGTCCGTAACTACGGCAACACCACAGAGCGCCTTATCCCCCTGCTTTACGCATCTCTTGACGATTATAACCTTGAGGGCGTGAAATACGACTTCAAGCGTCAGGCGGACGTTATCGTTATCAACGCGGGTACGAACGATGCGTCGGGCACCGTAACCGGTCTGAGTAAGGAGGAGTTCATGAGCGGAGTCAAGGCTTTCCTTCTTGACGTTCGCGCAAAGAATCCGAACGCGGAGATCATCTACGCTTACGGTATGATGGGCGCAGGATGGATGCCCCAGATCAAGAGCGTTATTGAAGAGCTTCGCGCGGCAGGCGATACGCATATAACCTTCCTCAAACTCAATCAGTGCAACTCAAAGGAGAGCGGTATCGCAAGCCATCCCACAGCAGAATCCTACATCAGCCGTGGCGATGCGATCATCGAGCTTATCACGCAGCTTACCGGCTGGAAGGCTGACGGCGGCGCATCCGAGGAGACCGAACTTCCCGCAGTGACCACCGAGGCCCCCGAGACAGAAGCTCCCGCAACCGAGCCCGAAGCAACCGAAACCGATCCCATAGAAGAGAAGAAGGGTTGCGGCGCATCGGCAATGCCCATAGCGGCGGTCATCGGCGCGGTTGCAGCGGCAACAGCACTCAAGAAAAAGAAAGAAGACTGAAAATGATTCAAAAATACAACGTCAGCCGTGACGATTCAATATACGAGGCATGGCCCGACGTCATACTGACTGACGGCGGTAAGCTGATCTGCGTTTTTTCGGAATGTGAGCACCACAAAAACCGCGATAACGCGAGAATAATGATCACCGAAAGCACTGACCGCGGCAGGACCTGGTCACCAAAGAAGCCGATGACCGAAAAGGGAAGCTCTCAGGAATACTTCAACTGCGCCCGTATATCGAAGCTTAACGACGGAAGTCTTGCGATCATCTGCGACAGGATCTACGGCAATGAAAACCGAGAAGCGGAAAACTTTCTCTGGCTCGGCGACGGCGAGGGTGAGCGTTGGAGTGATCCGATCAGACTCCCCTTCTGCGGCATAGTGCCCGATAAATACCGTCAGCTTAAAAGCGGCAGACTCATCGTTGCCGCACACTTCAAGAATCCCGAAACGCTCAAGCTTGAGCAGTATCTCTGGTACAGCGACGACGGCGGAAAGACCTGGTCCGACCGCGTGACGGTTGCCGCCGACCCGAAATACAATCTTTGCGAGGTATCGATCCTCGAATATGATGACGGTAAGCTCGTGGCATACCTTCGTGAAAATTCAGTCAAGGGATATCCGATCCTCAAGGTCCTCTCCGCCGACGGCGGAGAGACCTGGTCGGAGATATATAATACCTCGATGGACAGCGGACATCGCCCGGTTTCGGGTTTCCTTGCGGACGGCAGGGTCATGGTCACCTACCGTTATATTCCTTCCGGAACGCAGAACACCTTCGCCG
The DNA here is from genome assembly GCA_045535375.1 of Eubacteriales bacterium. GTDB lineage: Bacteria > Bacillota > Clostridia > Oscillospirales > CAG-272 > CAG-390. The sequence continues at coordinate 10,048 of JAZSLM010000094.1, read as the reverse complement.
CGTTTATGAGCCGCGACAGTATTGAAGCTACGGGTAGGAGGGAACAGCGCATCCGCGTCGTGCCTCTCGATTACGACCGCAATCCGAGTCCCGATCTCGGCTATACCGGATGGGTGCAGTTCGAGGACGGCGAGATATACGTTGTCAACTATATCAAGGACGATGCAGACAAGGCGTTTATCCGCGGCTACAGCTTTTATCCCGAAGACGTTCTCCTGCCCGAGAACGAAAACACTACTAAAAACGTATTTTGAGGTGCAAAATGCAGGAAAAATTCAAAGGTATTTTTACCGCGCTTCTTACCCCCTTTGATGAAAACAACAAGATCAACGAAAAGGCACTCGAAGCGCTTGTCAAGCACAACGTAAATATGGGGGCTGACGGTTTTTACGTCTGCGGAAGCACAGCAGAAGCATTTTTGCTTACGACCGATGAGCGCCGTCAGGTTATGGAGATCGTCAAGGCGACGGCTCCCGAGAAGACCCTGATCGCGCATATCGGATCGATATCCGAGGACGAGGCTCACACTCTTGCCGATCACGCAAACGCGCTCGGCTACGATGCCATCTCGTCGGTCGCTCCCTTCTATTATAAGTTCAGCTTTGGTGAGATCAAGGATTATTATTTCCGACTTGCGGAAAGCTCCTCGATCCCGATGCTCGTCTATCATTTCCCCGCATTTTCGGGCGTAAATATGGGCGTCTCGGAGATGGCGAAGTTCCTCTCGGATGATAAATTCGTCGGACTGAAATTCACCTCGAACGACTTCTTTATGCTCGAACAGTGCAAGGCGGCGTTCCCCGACAAGGTCGTTTACAACGGCTTTGACGAAATGTTCCTGTGCGGACTTTCGATGGGAGCGGACGGCGGCGTCGGAAGTACCTATAACTTTATGGCGGATAAGTTCGTCAAGATCCGTGCTCTCTTTGCCGAAAGCAAGATCGCAGAGGCGCAAGAGCTTCAGAAGGAAGTCAACCGCATCATCGCGATCCTCTGCAAGGTCGGTGTAATGCAGGCGGAAAAGGAAGTCCTTAACCAGATCGGAATGAATTTCGGCAACTGCCGCCGCCCCTTCTCGGCGCCCACCGACGAGGAAAAGGAGCTTATTGCAAAAGAGATCGTGCCTTATATTTATAAGTAATACAAAAAGAAGAGATCCGCGGATCTCTTCTTTTTTGATAATGTTCTTGACATTAAAATGATATCGTGCTATAATAATTTTGGCGCAAGCCCTTAGGGACACCATTTCGGTGGCGGTTGCTTCCTCTCAATCGGAGGAAGTGTCATCTTTTTTGCCTTCCTCCAAACGGAGGGAGGTGGTATTATGGAATACGTAACGTGGGATGATCTTATTAAGATCGCTATGCTTATCATTGCCATCATTACCTGTTTTAGAAATTATAACAAAAAAAGATAACCGCCCAAGCTACCAACCTTAGCGGTTATCTTTTTAACTAACTGAGAGAGGTCGCAACCGTCATCGGTGTCCCTCTGCTATTATTATATACTATTTCTCTTGATTTGTCAAGAGATTTTTTATTTTAATCAAACATTTTGTTGACCTCGGTCAGCGTCTTTCTTACGAGCAGATCGCCGCCCTCGTGACCTGAGGTTCCGCTTGAAACGTATGCGGAATAATGACCGCCTTTTTCCGCTTTTTCGGTTGGCAGGTATCCTTTGCTTCCGCAGCAGAGCTGGATGAGGAAGGTCTGCGCGGCTTTACTGCGCGAGCGGATGCGGTTGCCGTAGTCGAGGAAAAGCTCGTAAGGGCTCGTTGCAAACGCAACGTCGCCAAGCTTGAGTACGTGGATCTCGATCGGGTCGGTGTCGACCGTCTGCTGAACCTCATAACGGGTCACCGTGCCCGCGTGAACGTGCATTGCGGCGTTGTCCTTAAAGGTGAGGTCGCCCGTGTGCTTTTCGAAGAAGGACTTGATCGCTTCAAGCGCGCGGTCCTTTTCCTCGATGGTCACGCGGCGGATGGGCATATCAAGTTTGATGACCTTGTGTGCGAATTCCGCGTCGGATATATACGAATCGATTTCGTCGTATGCGCAAAGGATCTCAGCTGTAATTCTGCGTGCCGCGCGGACACAACCCTTTTCGTCGAACATCGAAGGGTCTGCGCGTCTGAACGGTACGTTTTCGCGGATGATGTTGGGGTCATTGATAGGACTTTCGGGCTCGACCCAGCGGATCATATCGCGCGGGCACTGGTCTCCCGCGGGAGAGCAGAGAGGGAGAAGGTGTACGCCCTCGCCAAATCTCGCGCGGAGATTTTTCTTGACGTCGCCCCAAAAATCCGCGGAGATGACGCTTCTGTGCTCAAGCACCTGCGCAGGGCAAGCAAGGTTTGCAACGACGCCGGTGAGATTTTTATTTTCATCGGCGATGAAAAGCATCTCGATCCCGCTGTCGTTTCCTCCTTCAAGCTCGGTGAAGTTCGCGAAATTCGTGTCGCCCCACATCTTTGCGCTTCCGTCATCGTAGCAAACTCGGCGGCACATTCCGACAGCCGCGCGGCCGAATCCGGGGGCGTATTTGCCGAATTTCAGATCGTTGTAGGCAATGATTGCCGCTTCCGCGATCTTCTGTGCCAGAAAATCGAAAGCCGCCTCTCCGTCAAGAAGATCGCCCGAGTCATCCTTTGAAAACTCGTCGTATCCGATGCCTTCGGGAGTGTATTTAGCAAGAACGTTAAGCGTGCTTCCGTAGGAGTCATTGGAATTCGCATAGGAGAGCGAGGTGTGCGAATGGATCGCGTTGACGATCACCTTGTCGTAAGGGAATGAAGCTTCCTTCTTCAGTATTTCCCTTACCGCGCACAGCAGAGTGTAGCTCGCGCTCTCAAGGTCGCAGGAGCAGAAGATGGCAACGTCGTCGCCCTCGACCGCAAGTGCCGTGACCGAGATCGTGTCGCGTACCTTGTCGGTGATCCTTTCGTAAAACTGACCCGCGAGATTTATCTTTTTGCCTTCGGGAACGAGCGAAACCTCGCCCCAGCCGAATCTTAGCTTTGCCATATCATAGCCTCCGTTTTGTATATTGATTATATTATAACGATTTTCGCGGCGGTTGTCAAGATAAATCTGCACCGCGGGTGGACAGCTTGAAAAAAATATGATATAATTATAAAAAAGTACCAACCTTTTTCAATTTCCGTGTCTATATGGGTGAAAGCTTTCAAGAGGTGAGGACAAGTGAACAGACAAGAAGCCGAAAAGATCATAACAGAATATCTGAAGCCTATATTCGGATTTGCGCTGAAGCGGTGCAAAAACGAGCAGGATGCGGAGGACCTTTCGCAGGAGATCGTGCTCCGTTCTTTCCGCGCGCTTCTCGTAAAGGACGATATCGGAGACGTGGGCAGGTTCATATGGACTGTCGCCCACAATACGCTGAGCAACTACTACCGCGATTTGGCGAGAAGTACAGTCGGCGTTTCGCTCGACGACGTTGCGGAAACGCTCACCGATCCCTACGCGCTTGGTGAAGATGGTGACCGCGAGGTGCTCCGCCGTCTGCAGGGCGAGATCGCATATCTTTCAAAATTACAGCGTAGGATCGTGATCGCGTATTATTTTGAAAACCGCAAGCAAGCCGATATTGCGCGCGAACTGAATATCCCGCTTGGTACGGTCAAATGGCACTTGTTTGAAGCCAAAAAAGAACTGAAAAGAGGTATGGATACTATGAGAAAAGCAAGTGAACTTAAATTTAATCCGATCAAATTCAACTCTTACGGAATCAATGGCGAGCTCGGTACAAAGTGTGTAGATGAATTCTTCCGTTCATCCTTGACTCAGAATATTTGCTATTGTGTTCGAAACGAGGCAAAAACGATCAATGAAATTGCCGACAACCTCGGCGTTTCACCCGTGTATGTTGAAACCGAGGCGGAATTTCTTGAAGAATACGGATTCCTTAAGGAGAAAAACGGCAAGTACATCGCAAATATCATTATCAGCGAGCCGACTGCGGAGTTTCTGACGATTCAGGATACAATGTATAAAAAGGCTGCCGGCAAATTCGCCAACGAGCTTTACGACGAACTGATCGCATCGGGACTGCTTGATCATCCCGATATTTGGTGCGGACAGACCGATGATCCGATTGCCCTGAAAGAATCCCCCCGTGCTGACCGTAATTTCCTTTTATGGACACTTATCCCTTATATAGCCGCGCGATCGGGAGAAAAGCTGATGGACGGTAGCATTTCATTCGAGGAAGTCGCAACCCGCCGTCCCGACGGGGCGCATAATATTGCACACGCGTCGGTAAAACCCAATGATCTTGTTCTGCCCGAGGATTACGTGCCTATGAGCAACTGGTGTGGTCCGATGACCAATACCCTTTACGGTAAATGGATTTTATGGCATATCGATACCGAATGGTCGGACAGAGGCGGTTATGACGGACTTCATCCGGGGTATGACGATGACGCCAACCGACTGCTGACTTTGTTTGAAAGAGAGCTTGAAGAAGATGGACTGTTTTCAAAGGATGAATATGCGTGGCTTTCAGAACGCGGTTATATGAAAACAAACGGCGACTATGACGGGAATTTCAAGTCCGCGTGGCAGCTTGTTGTTCTTGCAAGCAAAGAGATCAATAAAAAACTTCTTGCGATCGGAGATGAGATCAAGGAAAAGTACAAGGACGAGTTTGACGCGATCAAGGCTCCTTATGTTAAGGCTATGCTTGATTCACTGCCTGCACATCTCCGCAGAGCGAAAGAATTTGAACTTCAATTCGTTTTCCATTCCGACGGCTGGTTCCTGCTCCACTGCATCGTCGCACTTCTCAAGTGTGGCAAAATGCAGCTGCCCACCGAGGGGCAGAAAAAAACGCTGACAACGCTCATTTTCCCGAACTGAATATGAACACCTGATATTTTGATCGCATAACTATATACCGCAGGGAGCAATCTTAAAAATTGCTCCCTGCGGAATTTCGTTATAGACAAATCATTTTTTTTGTGTTATAATATATTTACACGATTTTTGACGCAAACGGGAGGTGAGCTCATGGCAATGACAGAATGGAGTATCCGCAGAACGGCGATAGGGCAGAACAGCATCCGTGTTTTACTCTGTGACGACGATCCGGAATTTTTGAGTGTTTTCCGCGACGATATCATAGCCGCATTTGCAAAACTCAATCTGAAAGCGGATCTGTCAACTTTCAGGAGCGCCGAGAGTATCCCGGAAGGGCTCCTCGGCTCCTGCGATATGGCGTTTTTCGACATCGACTTTGAGGGCGAGGATTACAACGGCATCGATATTGCGCGCCGTCTGCGCGTGGTCAACAAAAAGGCAATAATCTTTTTTGTGACGAACTTTATCGATTACGCCCCTGCGGGATATGAGGTCCAGGCGTTCCGATACATACTGAAACGCGATAGAAACGACGTGCTCGAACGTTATATCCTGCAAGCGACCGAGCAGATGGCGGACGAGAGGGAGTTCTTGAATATATCAGACGGGGACGAAGAGCTTGAATTCCCCCTTGACGATATTTTCTATCTGGAGGTCCTCAATCACGAGGTCATCATTCATAGAAAGGAAGTCGCACACTCTCTGTATGTCTCACTATCGAGCCTCGAAGAATCGCTTGAAAAATGCGGATTTTTGCGCATTCACAACAGTTATCTCGTGAATATGCGTTATGTTCAGAAATACCGCAGCCGCGAGTGTATTCTGACTGACGGCACGGTCTTGCCCGCAAGCGAACGCAACTATTCCGCGCAAAAACAAAAATATTTGCTGTGGAAGGGATTCAGATAATGCAGTATTTCTTTATTCCCATCTTTGCGGCTTTGCAGATATGCTTTCTTCGTCTGCTATTTCGGCATTTTCTCGAGCCGAAGCTTCTCGGCATCGAAAGTATCAGCCTGCACGTATTTGCCTGGCTGATAACTTTCGCATTCGGATTTTTTAACTTTCCCGGAATATACGGCTATTTCGTATATCTGTTAATAGCAGCCGTTCTTCTCCTTTTCATTTACGGTGAAACCGGTCGCGGACTTGGATTGCTCGCCGTTGCGTTTGGTGTGCCGTTTATTATTGACAACGCGTTTCTGCACTTTGCGGCAGATTCCGAAGAGATAGTATATTACCTCATCCTAACGGCGGGAAAGGTACTTCCGATCGCTTTGATACTGCTTCTGCGGATATCGAACTTCAACCTGCGCGGGCATAGAGAAGCCAACAGCGACGCGCTTCTGCTCAAACAGCATATGGAACTGCAAAAGGAAAGTATGAACGCGCTCGAGCAGAACTATCGCTTGCAAAGGAAAAGCACGCACGAATTCGAGCATCATCTGCAGGTGCTGGGCGACCTGTTGAATCAAAACGAGACCGACGCGGCGCGGGATTATCTCGACAAGCTCAAAAAGAACCGCTCGATGCACATAATGGGCGTCAATTCGCGCCATCCCGTCGTGGACGTTATCCTCAACCAAAAATATCAGATGGCACGCGAAAATGACATCAAGGTGCAGGTGCAGGTCAACGATCTTTCGGAGATCGATATACCGTCGGATTCGCTCGTCGTGGTACTGACGAATCTTTGGGATAACGCGATCGAGGCATGCCGCCGATTCGATGGATACCGCGAGATCTTTTGCAGTATTCTTTACGATGAAGGACTTTATATTTCAATCCGAAACACCTCAAATCCCGTGAAGATCGAGAACGGCAGGATAGCTACCTCAAAGACCGACTCACTCAGCCACGGATTTGGATTGATGAGCGTCTGCTATACGCTCGACACCCTCGGCGCGGAATATACCTATGATTATAATGAAGGTTGGTTTAATTTCGTCGCGGAAATAGAAAAATAAAAACAGCGGGGAGCTTCGGCTCTCCGCTGTCCTATTTTACGCCAAAATACCGTAGTTACGCTGAAAAAATGCCGTAGTTACGCTGAAAATGCCGTAGTTACGCTAAAATATTGACATTTGAGTGTCTTTTTGATACAATTGAATCGGTAGGTAAGATCAAAGAATATCATCTCATACACGAAAGGAAATATAAAGATGATTAAAAAAACACTACAGGCTCTGAAGCGCGCACCGATCCCCGCTATTGCAATTTTGCTGTTTGCCGCAATTATTTCGATAATCATTTGTGCTTTACAAGCATCAAACGAGGCAGAATTGCGCAATTATGAAGAAGCTTACCAAGCAATTCCGGTTACTGTGACAGTCACAGAACCTAATGGAGCGAGTGATGATCTCCTGATCGACTCTTGGGTTCTTGACTTGTTTGAAAGAGATGAGCCCATAAAAATTTATGATGCCTCTAATTGGGATAAATATGATAAACCGTCTGAGTTCTTTCGCACCGAGGTTCCAGTTGAATTATCTTTGGCTGAATATGTTAAAGACATTCAGGTCTTTGCAAAACTACCTATAACCACTATTAACGGCACTAATTATACCACCGCGTCGGGAACGACTATGTTGTACGGCATTACATCGCTTCCTTGCGACAAGCAGCTCCTCCCTGAAAACGGATGTCAGATCACGTGGTACGAGGGGTATGACGAAAGTATCTTTACAGGTGAAGAACTGCTATGCATTGTTCCCGAGGGGATGGTTGATAATTACAACAAGGGTGGCGATGTTGATCTGTATTTTTCTGCCAAATCAGAAACGCCGGTCGTTCGAGTAGATGAAAACGGCGAATTGGTGTTGATAGACGGCGATATTGTTTTTGATTTACCAAAGACAGAATATAATTGCGCTCTTAATGTCGTCGGCACATACACCGCCGGAGACGGTAAAAGCATTTACTGCCCGTATTCTTTCATTAAGCAGTTATATGACGAGCTTGGTAAAATCATAATTGCTCGGTCACTGAGTGCAACACTTCAAGATAATAGACGACTTGATGAATTCCGAGAAGCAGCGAGCTATTGCTTCTTAGAGCCTTCTCCGGATGCAAAGAGAACTTCTTGGGGAGTGGAAATAGATACAGGCTTACCGATGAAATATGCAGAGAAATCTTATCCTTACGCACTTGATATAGACGATAACCATTTATTTGAATTGGCGGCTATACTTGAAGACAGCATCAAATTCAACCGCACTGTAACTCTGATTGTAGTAACTCTTTCAGCCGTCGCCGGATTTCTGGTAGGCTTCCTTATGATACGTCGCCGCAAGAGGGATATTTTGCTGATGCGTATGGTAGGAGAATCAAACGCGAGAGTATATGTCGGCTTCGTACTGGAGCAGATGATCTGCATAATACTCGGCATAGCAATCGGCGGCGCGTACTATATGTGGAACCCGATGGATAAGCTTGCAATATTCGCCATCGCTTACTTTGTCGCTCTTAGCTTCGCACTTGTAATCTTTATGAGCAAAAAGCTGATCAAAAACGTCAAGGAGGATGAATGATAAAATATGTTATCACTTAAAACCACTTTCCGCCGCCCGATAGTATCGGCGCTTGGAATTTTGCTCGTTGTTTCAATGACCGCGTTTTTGAGCGTCGGCATCGGCCAGGCGTATGCCGCAAGTAACACTCTTGCGACCATTGAAGACAAATTCACCACGGTCGCGCTGATGACAGAAAAGTTCCGCAATCAGTCAAACGTCACTCTGCAGTTCGGCGACGTAACCAAAACCCAAGTGACAAGGCAATTCCCCGAGAAAGTAATCGACTTCCTCGACGAACTGCCCGAAAAATACCCCGATATGGTAAAAGAGGTCTCCTCAGCCGGCTTGGCGTCCGCCTATATCCCCTCGCTCACTGTAGACTTTTTTACAGATCATTCCTTTGAGGACTCTGTGGAAAAGAAAAACTATACCGCCCCTTGGGCGCGTCCCTCCGGCACACCTTATTGCTGCGCGATGTTCGAGATCGAGTTGACCGAGATCGGCGAGCCCTTCTCGGAAGAGAGCTATATGGAGATCACCGCAGATCAGACAAAGGCTGTATTTGAAACCGAGTACCGCTCGCAGCTCAAGGGCAAGATCACTTCCGTCATCGCACTTCACGAAGGTTTTGATGACCCGACGGGACGAGAGCTGCAGGTTAATCTGCACGTCAAAAATTTTGAAGCATTCGAAGCCCTCGACCTGAAGGTGGGAGAAAAATACCTTGTCTACTCATATTATTACGTCGATCGCGTGTGGAAATACGGTCAAGATTACTTGTCTTGCCTCGTAGGTGACGAGCTTGTCTATGATGAAAACGTATATTACATCAGCCGCGACGGCACCAAAACGCCCGCAAACGTCACCGAAAAGACCTATATTGACGAAAACGGCGAGACTGTGACCTGCACGCCCGAGGAATACGTCGAGCGTTATTCGCACCCCTCGATCGCACACGTGCCGAACGGCGCGGAGGCCTTTCTTGCATCTGAGGAGGGCGCAAAATGGCGCGAGCAGATCGAGAATATCGAGATCAATGAACACGCATTCCCCGTGATCGGCGTTCAGAAGCTCGGCTATATCACCGATTTTGCCCGCGAGGACGCGAGAATCGTCGAGGGCAGAGATTTCACGGCGAAAGAGCTCGCTGACGGCGCAAACGTCTGCGTCATCAGCGAATCCCTCGCGGCAAAGAACGGCATTTCGGTCGGTGACATGATAGATCTGAATTATTATCTCTACGACTGGAGCGTAGAGTATCAATGGTATATCAACGAGGGAATAGGCATCATCGAGCCCGCACCGTATTTTTATACTTCGACGACCGGACTTGCGGAGAAGGAAAGCTATAAGGTAGTGGGTCTTTACCGTGACAGCTCCGAATGGGTATATACCCAGGGCGACATTTATTCATTCACCCCGAACACGATCTTCGTTCCGAAATCATCCGTCACCGGCAGTATGGATTACAGCAATCAGGGTATGTTCCGCACCTACGTTCTGAAAAACGGCTGTATCGATGAGTTCCAGAAAGAAGTCGCCATGGCGGGCCTCGACGGGCTTTTCACCTACTACGATCAGGGCTACGAGGTAATTTCCCAAAACCTCTTTGCTTACGATGAGGTAGCACGGCAGGCGTTGGCTGTCGGAATATCCTCC
>JAZSLM010000069.1:0-9381 GCA_045535375.1 Eubacteriales bacterium | reverse complement strand
GCGGAGTTTTACGATTATCTCAATATCATTTTTCGTTGCTAACCTTATTACCATAAAAACCTCTAAATTTATATTTTGCTTAATATGTTCTATTAAATATTCCCAATTAACATCCTCTGACAGTTAGATAAATTCAAGTTTGTCTAATTGTTTGGTTGATTCTATCACATAGCTGCAATATATACAAGAACAGTCCCGGTAGGCGTTCCTGCCGGGACTGTAACTGTTTTACGAACACCCGGCATTTGCGCGGGATTTTTACCTTTTACTAGTCACTAGCCACTGCGGCGTGAGCCGCTTACTTCTGCTCCATAAGCTTCTTTGCTTCCTCACGCGCGTTGGTCTTGCCCTCTGCCTTGATGTCGCCTGCCTTGGTGAGCGCGATCTTGGTGAGTGCGGGACCTACGAGCTCGTAGATAAGTACTGCAAAGAGGGTGATGCTCTGCGCAAGCCTGCCGATGTCACCGCCGAAGGTGAGTGCCTGAGCTGCCATACCGAGTGCAACGCCCGCCTGCGGGAAGAGGGTGATGCCGAGGTACTTGATAATGTTTTCGTCACAGCCCGAGATCTTTGCGCTCCAGCGTGCGCCGAAATATTTACCGATGCAGCGGAATACTATGTATGCAACGCCGATTACGACGAATACCCAGTTGGTGAAAACGCCGAGGTTGAGCTCCGCGCCGCTGATAACGAAGAAGAGGATCAGGAGGGGCGCGGTCCATCTGTCGGCTCTCTCCATAAGTTCCTCGGAGAAGTCACAGATGTTGCAGAAGATGGTTCCGAGCATCATGCAAGCGAGAAGGCTCGAGAACGCGATATGGATATGTCCGATCTCAAACTTGAGCGAGGAGATCGCAACGGTGAACATTACAAATGTAACGGATACTGCCATACGCTTTGAGCGCGACATAAAGAATCTCTCGCAGAAGGAGAAAAGGTAACCCATAACGGTACCGAGAACGAGCGAGAGAACGACCTCGATGACGGGGTTGAGGATCATGGAGATGGGATCGATAGTTCCGGTGTTGATCGCGCCGGCAACTCCGAAGGAGATCGCGAAGATGACAAGTCCGACAGCGTCATCAAGAGCAACGACGGGGAGAAGGATGTCGGTCACGGGACCCTTTGCCTTGTACTGACGAACGACCATAAGTGTTGCCGCGGGAGCTGTCGCTGTTGCAACTGCGCCGAGGATGATCGCAGCAGGGAGGGGGAGGCATCCTTCGGGAAGGATGAAGGAGAGGGCGATCAGACCTGCGTCAACGACTACCGTTGTGACGAGTGCCTGTCCGATTCCGACGATGGTAGCCTTTTTACCGATCTTCTTGAGCTGCTCAAGACGGAATTCGTTACCGATCGCGAACGCGATGAAGCCGAGGGCGAGATCGCAAAGGATCTTGTACTTTTCGGGGGAGTTGTCACCGTGATCAAATCCGATGCCGAACTGACCGAGGAGGTAGGGGCCGATGATGACGCCCGCTACGAGATATGCGGTTACCGCGGGGAGTCCGACCTTCTTCGCTACACGCGAAAGGAGAAGACCCGAAAGGAGCGCGATCGAGAGCGTAAGAAAAATGTTTGCAGTCATTTTTGTTATCTTCTTTCTTTATGATTTTTGAATTTCACAAGTTCATATTATATCATAAATAGGAAAAAGAATCAAGACTTTTGGCGTTTTTTGTAAGAAAATAAGCGACAATTTTATAATGTAAATAGGAGGGAAGTGTTGGCTATTTTGACAAAGAGCGGGGGAGGAAAGGCAGAGGAAAGAGGGCGGAGGTAAGAGATAAGGTGAATTTCCTCGCTTTGCTAGGAAATTTAATAAAAAGCGAGTGCGAACATAGCGTTCTGGGTGTCCCCTCATCACCCGCTGCGGCGGGAGCTTCTCCCGGGAGAAGCCTTGGGGTACTGTTAACGTCGTTCGGGTACCAACAAACAATGCATTTTTTAACCTAATAAAAGCAAAGGAATATTTTATTTGAATCAATTTGCATTCCAAAGCGAATTTTGCAAATTTGTTCAATAAAATATTCCTTGTTTTGTTATGCAAACTTAGTCTTTATAATATCAACAAGATTAATAGCGCTAAACTGAATTATCGCACTGAAAACTCAGGCTTCTCCTGGGAGAAGCTCCCGCCGCAGCGGGTGATGAGGGGGCACTCAGAAAGCTTTGTTCGCACTTGTATTCTGATTTAATCGGAGAATTTTCGCTTCCGCGTAAATTTACCTTAAATTAGCAACGATTACTTGATTTCGACCCGTCTTGCTTCTTCCTTCTTCGGCTGAAGCTTCGGCAGATTGAGCGTGAGAACGCCGTTTTTGAAGGACGCGGTGATCGCCTCGGCGTCGATTCCTTCGAGGTCAAAGGTGCGGGAGAATGAGCCGTAGGTGCGCTCGCGGCGGAGGTAGGTTTCGTTCTTATTTTCATTCTCCGATTTGTGCTCCGCGCGGAGGGTAAGATAGCCGTTTTTGATCTCGGCGTGGATGTCCTCGCGGGCAAATCCGGGCAGGTCCGCCTCGAGAATATATGCTCCGTCAGCCTCGCGGATATCGGTCTTCAGGGAAGGAGTCCGCTGTCCGAAAAAGTGTCTTTCGAGCGCCTCCATTTCTTCCCAAGGGTCGTAAGCAGAAACGTAATAATTGCGTGTAAAGGGTGTAAGTCCAAACATAACAGAATCCTCCTTTTAGGTTCTATGATAGGTGTGTTTTTTGAAAATTTCAGGGTCTTTTTTGCCCGCTTCGGCGCCGGTTGGCGGGCTTTTTTCGACGCTATAATGATACACCCAAAATATGAACTATGAATGAGAAAACTATTGCTAAATAGTAAAGATTAGCACTCTGTGCAAGAGAGTGCTAAAATAAAGTTGAGCAAGATGGATAAAATCAAGCGGAAATTTGGCAATGCACGACGCGAGTGCTAATGATAATCCGCCTTTGGCGGAATGATAATCTGCTTCGCAGAATGATAATCGCGCGTTGCGCGAATGATAATTTGCCTGCGGCAAAATGAAGGTGAATTTCCGCCGGGGACGGAAATTTCCCGGATTTTTATTATATTTCGCCCTTGGTTTCGTTCCGGTTGTGATATTTAGCAAGGTGCTGACTGCCCACCCCAACCCCTCCCGCAAGCGGGAGGGGAATGAGAGAGAGCGGATTTAGCGGTTCGGTTTCCTTGCCATCGCATATTTTATAGGCGATAATAATGCGCGAAGATTGGGTTTATTTGTTATTCCAAATCTCTTCTATATCAAAGCTGTTGTCGAACTCAATATCCTCACAATCAAGCGTGATACAGCGATCAGATACAGATGTCCAAAGAGTCAACGTAATTTTGTAACCCTTATCCGTGTGCTCGATGTTTTCGTAGATGTATCTGCAGTCGCTGAAGATGACGCCTTCTTCGGGATCGCGTTCTGTGCAAATCTGCCAGTCTTGGTCTCCGGTGATTTTTGAGACATTTTTGAATATCACTTTTACATAAGGGGATCTTCCGTCATCGGCGTTGCCGATATAAATAAGATAGTCGCGGGATTTCTTTACTGCAGAGAGAACGAAAGAATCGTGAAAATCAAAACGTGAGGTTATTTTATATGGTATTGTTTTCATTTCCTGTTCCTCCTTTTTGCGGTTTAAGTATACCACAAAAACATCGCAAAATCAATCCCGAAATATGAGAAAAACTCCTATTTCGCATTCTGTCGGAAAAAGTCGGAATTTCTTTTGAGCAATATGCAAATTTTCTATGTAATTACTTAATATAATTGTAGTTTAAGTTGCCGAATATGTTTTTATTATATTGACAAAATAATTGCTTTGTGCTATAATGTAAAATGTCGTAGATTGGGTTAGTATGCCCATTCGAACTTCACTTGGAATTGATTTTCTGACAGAAGCAGATTTATCCAAAGGAGGATTATTATGGGAGCAAAGATCACCATAATCGGAGCCGGAAACGTCGGCTCGACCATCGCATTTGCGCTGTCTGACGAAGACCTTGCATCGGAGATCGTCCTTATTGACATCAATAAGGAGAAGGTAGAAGGCGAGGCAATGGACATCGTTCAGGGCACATTTTTCCGCCAGCCTATTTCGATAATCGCGGGTGAATACGAGGATGCAAAGGGCTCGGATATCGTTATCATCACATCGGGTGTTGCGCGTAAGCCCGGACAGACGCGCCTCGATCTGGCGCAGACCAATCTCAACATTATGAAGAGCATTACGAAAAATATCGTTGCGGTCTGCCCCGACTCTCTTTACGTTATTGTAAGCAACCCGATGGATATTATGACCTACGCATTCACCAAATATTCGGGACTTCCCGAAAGCCAGATCATCGGTTCGGGTACGTTCCTCGATACGGCTCGTCTTCGCTATGCTCTTTCCGAGCACTACGGCGTTTCGCAGAGAAGTATCCACGCTTACGTTTTCGGCGAGCACGGCGACACTTCCTTCGTTCCGTGGTCAAGAGCTTTCGTTTCCTGCGTTCATATCGACGAGTATCACAGACTTATGTCGCAGAAGGTACCGACTATCAAGCCTCTTGATAAGGACTATATGCTTGACTACGTTCGCAATTCGGGCGCACAGATCATCAAGAACAAGGGAGCTACCTTCTACGCAATCGCGCAGACGGTCTGCCAGCTTTGCTCTATGCTTCTCGCATCCTCTGACTCGCTTTTGATGGTGTCCTCCATGATGCACGGCGAGTACGGTATCGAGGACGTTTGTATGAGCACTCTTACACTTGTCGGCCCTCAGGGAATCCACGGAAAAGTACCGATGGATCTGACCTACGAGGAGATCAGACAGCTCCACGCGAGCGCAGAAGCGCTCAAGAGCGTCATCTCCCAGCTGACATTCTGATTTTTGGAAATTATTTTTGAAAGGATAAAGATAATGAAGTACAGTTACTATCCCGGTTGTACTCTGAAGAACAAGGCAAAGGATCTCGACGCTTATGCAAGAGCTTCCGCGCAGGCGCTTGGCTTCGAGCTTGAAGAGATCGAGAACTGGCAGTGCTGCGGCGGCGTATACCCCCTCGGCAGTGACGAGATCGCAACCAAGCTCTCCTCCGTACGTGCTCTGAACGAAGCAAAGGAAAAGGGTCAGGATCTCGTTACCCTCTGTTCCGCTTGCCATCACGTTATCAAGCGCGTCAACGACGATATGAAGAACGTTGATGACATCCGCTTCAGAGCAAACAACTACCTCAAGCTCGACACACCCTACGCGGGTGAGACCAAGGTCGTTCACTTCCTCGAGCTGCTTCGCGACACCGTCGGATTTGACGAGCTGAAAAAGCGCGTTGTCAAGCCCCTCACCGGCAAGAAGATCGGCGCTTACTACGGCTGTCTGCTCCTTCGTCCCTCGGGTATCCTCGCGTTTGACGATCCCGAAAATCCCAAGATCATGGAGGATTTCATCCGCGCTCTCGGCGCAACTCCCGTGATCTACCCCTACCGCAACGAGTGCTGCGGCGGCTATATCTCCCTCAAGGAAAAGGATATGGCAAAAAATATGTGCGATAAGATCACCGAGAGCGCATCCGGCTTCGGCGCGGATATGCTCATCACGGCTTGTCCCCTCTGTATGTATAACCTCAACAAGAGCGCAGAGAAGGACATTCCCGTATATTACTTCACCGAGCTCCTCGCAGAGGCTCTCGGACTTAAGGAGGAGGCATAAGCATGAGTCACGGAAAGAATCAGGCAGAACGCGTCCGCGAGATCAGCGGAGTCAATCCTCTTAAGTGCATGAAGTGCGGTAAGTGCTCTGCTACCTGCCCCGCATTCAACGAGATGGACATCAAGCCCCATCAGTTCGTTTCCTACGTTGCAAACAATAACGTAGAGGAGCTTGTAAAGAGCGAATCGCTCTGGAAGTGCCTTTCCTGCTTTGCTTGCGTTGAGCGCTGCCCCAGAGACGTTAAGCCCGGCAAGATCATTGACGCGGCTCGTCAGCTCGTAGTCCGCGAGCGCGGCGGCAATTACCTTACCGCAGACGAGATCCCCGAGCTTCTTGATGAAGAGATGCCTCAGCAGCTCCTCGTCAGCGCATACAGAAGATATAAGAGGTGAGCAGAATGCAGAGAATTGGTGTATTTGTCTGTCATTGCGGAAGTAACATCGCCGCAACGGTAGACGTTAAGAAAGTTGTCGAAGTGATCGCTTCCGAGCCCGGCGTAGTACATGCTGAAGATTATCAGTAT
This sequence comes from Eubacteriales bacterium, assembly GCA_045535375.1. GTDB lineage: Bacteria > Bacillota > Clostridia > Oscillospirales > CAG-272 > CAG-390. The sequence continues at coordinate 3,168 of JAZSLM010000069.1, read as the reverse complement.
ATGTGCTCCGAGGCAGGTCAGGAAAAGATCGCCATCGCAGTAAAAGAGAAGAAGCTGACCGGTATCGTAGTTTGCTCCTGCTCTCCCCGTATGCACGAGGCTACCTTCAGAAAGGCAGCTGAACGCGCAGGCATCAACCCCTACATGGTTGAGATCGCAAATATCCGTGAGCACGTTTCGTGGATCCACAAGGACATCACCGAGGCTACCGAAAAGGCAGTTATCCTTGCACGCGCAGCTGTTGCAAAGGTCAACCTCAACACTCCCCTTACCCCCGGCGAGAGCCGCGTAACCAAGCGCGCACTCGTTATCGGCGGCGGTATCGCGGGTATTCAGACCGCGCTTGATATCGCTGACGCGGGCTACGAGGTAGACATCGTTGAGAAGACTCCCTCCATCGGCGGCAGAATGTCCCAGATCGACAAGACCTTCCCCACCCTCGACTGCTCGGCTTGTATCCTTACTCCCAAGATGGTTGAGGCAGCGGCTCACGAGAAGATCACTATTTATACATACAGTGAAGTTGAGAAGGTAAGCGGCTTTGTTGGCGACTTTACCGTTGATATCCGCAAGAAGGCAAGATTTATCGACGCCGATAAGTGTACCGGTTGCGGCGCATGTCAGGAAAAGTGCCCCTCCAAGAAGACTCCCAGCGAGTTCAACAGAGGTCTTAACACCAGAACCGCTATCTACACCCCCTTCGCTCAGGCTATCCCGAACGTTCCCGTAATCGACACCGAGGCTTGTATCAAGTTCAAGACCGGCAAGTGCGGTCTGTGCCAGAAGATCTGTGCGGCGGGCGCGGTTGATTACACCCAGAAGGACGAGATCGTAACCGAAAAGTACGGCGCAATCGTCGTTGCAACCGGTTTCGATACCATCAATCTTGATAAGTACGACGAGTACGCATACAACCAGAGCCCCGACGTTATCACCTCCCTCGAGCTCGAGAGAGTTATGAACGCCGCAGGTCCTACCCACGGTCATCTCGAGAGACTTTCCGACGGTAAGGCTCCCAAGGAGATCGTGTTCATTCAGTGCGTAGGAAGCCGTTGCTCCGACGATCGCGGCAAGCCCTACTGCTCCAAGATCTGCTGTATGTATACCGCAAAGCACGCAATGCTCATCCGCGACAAGTATCCGGATGTTAACGTAACCGTATTCTACATCGACGTTCGTACCCCCGGTAAGAACTTTGACGAGTTCTATCGCCGCGCGGTTGAGCAGTACGGTGTAAACTATGTCAAGGGTCAGGTCGGTAAGGTCATTCCTCAGCCGAACGGCAAGCTCCTCGTTCAGGGAAGCGACCTTCTTGACAACAAGCAGATCCTCAAGGAAGCGGATATGGTAGTTCTCGCTACCGCAATCGAGCCCAACAAGGACGTAAGAAAGATCGCTACCATGCTCACAGCAAGTATCGACACCAACAACTTCCTGACCGAGGCTCACGCAAAGCTCCGTCCCGTTGAATCCCCCACCGCGGGTATCTTCCTCTCCGGCGTTGTCCAGGGACCGAAGGATATTCCCGAGACGGTTTCCCAGGCGGGTGCCGCTGCGGTTAAGGTCGTCGGACTCCTTGCAAAGGATAAGCTTCTCACTAACCCCTGCACCGCGAAGGCAGACGAGCTTCTCTGTAACGGTTGCTCGAGCTGTGCTAACGTATGTCCCTACGGTGCTATCTCTTATGAGGACACTCTCGTCAACGACCACGGTATCCGTGAGACCCGCCGCATAGCGATCGTTAACAGCGCGCTCTGCCAGGGATGCGGTGCTTGTACCGTTGCTTGTCCTTCCGGAGCTATGGACCTTCAGGGCTTCTCTAACAGACAGATCTTGTCGGAGGTAGATGCAATATGTCGGTAAATAACGAATTCAAACCCAAGATAGTTGCTTTTTGTTGCAACTGGTGCAGCTATGCGGGTGCGGACCTTGCGGGAAGCTCGAGACTTGCTTACCCCGCTGATGTAAAGATCATCCGCGTTCCCTGCTCCTGCCGTGTAAATCCTATGTTCATCCTTCGTGCTTTTGAGAAGGGCGCTGACGGCGTTATCATCTGCGGATGCCACCCCGGCGACTGCCACTACAGCACAGGTAACTACTATGCAAGAAGAAGAATGACTCTTCTGTTCTCGATGCTCGATTATATCGGCGTTGAGAAGGGACGTACCCGCGTTGAGTGGGTTTCGGCCGCAGAGGGCGTTAAGTTCTCTGAAACAATGAATGACTTCGTAGCCAAGATCCGCGATCTCGGCGAGAACGTCAGACTGGGGGATCTGAGATGCAAGAACTGATTAATCGCGCAAAAGAACTGCTTGCCGACGGTACCGTAGCAAGAGTTCTGGGCTGGAAGATCGGCGATATGCCCTACAATCCCGAGCCCGCGTTCTTTGAGACCGCAGAAAGCCTTGATAAGTTCGTTTACAACGGCTTTTGCGGAGCTAACCTTTCAAAATATATGATCGAGGCTTCCAAGCTCGAGGGCAAGACCCTCGTTTGCCTCAAGCCCTGCGACAGCTACAGTTTCAACCAGCTCCTGACCGAGCACAGAGTTGACAGAGATAAGGCGTACATAATCGGCGTTGGCTGTAAGGGCAAGCTCGATATCGAGAAGATCAAGAAGACCGGAATCAAGGGTATCACCGCGATTAGCGGCGCCGAGATGACCGATGCTTGCGATACTCTCGAGATAGATACTATATATGGTAAGAAATCTTGCTCCTACAGCGACGGAATGCTCGAAAGATGCCACGTCTGCAAGGGCAAGGAGCACAAGATCTATGATGAGCTCATCGGCGAGTCGAGAGATACCGCTGACGGCGAGCGCTTCGCAGAGGTTGAAAGAATAGAGGCTATGAGCCCCGAGGAGAAGTTCGAGTTCTTCAAGAACGAGCTCTCCAAGTGCATCCGCTGCAACGCGTGCAGAAACGTATGCCCCGCATGCTCCTGCCGCAAGTGCGTATTCGACAGCACCAAGTTCGACTCCGCACAGAAGGCGAACGTTGACTCCTTCGAGGAAAAGATGTTCCACATCATCCGCGCATTCCACGTAGCGGGCAGATGCACCGACTGCGGCGAGTGCAGCAGAGTATGTCCTCAGGGCATCCCGCTCCACCTCTTCAACAGAAAGTTCATCAAGGATATCAACGAGATCTACGGCGAGTACGTAGC
>JAZSLM010000118.1:0-25076 GCA_045535375.1 Eubacteriales bacterium | reverse complement strand
GGCAAGCGGCGCCCCGCCGCGCGGTTATCAATTGTAAAACGCAGTTTTACAATTGGAATTAATTACATAGGAGATAATTACAATGCATATTTCACTCGCAGGCAGACTTGGAAGCGGAAAGAGCACGCTTGCCAAGATCTTTTGCCCCAAATACGGCTTTGAGCACTACTACACCGGTGCCATCATGCGCGCACTTGCCGAAGAGCGCGGAATGAGCGCGCTTGAATTCAATCAGATGTGCGAGGGCGACCGCTCCGCTGACTACATGATCGACAACAAGACCACCGAGGTCTCCCGTGAGCGCCGCGATGACAAGATCCTTTTCGACTCGAGAATGGCTTGGCATTTTGCCGAGAATTCCTTCAAGGTCTACCTTTACGTGCCGATCGAGGTTTCGGTCAAACGCATTATGGGCGACTCGAGCCGCGGAAACGTTGAAGAATACAAGGACGCCGCCGACGCAGAGGCAAAGATCCTTGCGAGAATGCAGTCTGAAAGCCTCCGCTACAAGGAATTTTACGGTGTTGACAACCACGATCTGAACAACTACGACCTCATTCTCTGCACCTCCTCGATCTCCCCCGAGGAAGCGGCGGACACGATCTGGCGCGAGTTTAATATTTATCTTGAGGACCCCGAGGGTTATCCCAAGCCTAAGAAGCTTTACATGGAATAATAGTGACTAGTGACTAGTGGAAGGTGTATACGGCTCTGACGTTTTTCCGCAGGAAAACGGCGGTGTTCAGCCGCCGAGGCAGAGTCGACATTTGCCGAAGGCAAATACTTTTTCGCTGCGCTCAAAAAGCATTTTATAATAATATGGAATATTTTATGTGTTTTTTCAGACGGGTTGGAAAGTCGCTTGGGTGTTTGTTGCTTCTTTTGATCATAATAGTTGAGGGTTGGCTTGTTATCGGAGTCAGAATAAACGACGAACCGCCCGTGGTGCGGGAATACGTCATTGAAAGCGACAAGATCTCGTCGCCCGTGACGCTTGTACTGCTTTCCGACCTGCACGGCTGCGAGCATCCGACGCTGATCGACCAGGTAAGCGAGATCGCACCCGATCTCATCCTTCTTCCCGGAGATATGATAAACCATCACCACGAAACTGGCGAGGATATTCTCGTCACGGCAGCGGTGGTAAAGGAGCTTTGCAGAATTGCGCCCGTATATTACTCGCTCGGCAACCACGAGCTTGAGCGCATCGGACTTCACGAGCACGACGCGGTAAAGAGGATCACCCGCGAGGGCGCGGTTTTGCTTGACCGCGATTACGTTGACCTTGAAATTCGCGGAAATTTCCTGCGCCTTGGCGGTCTCTACACGCCGAATTCCGCCGAAACCGCAAAGCCGAGCGCGGAATCTGTCGGGGGCTTCCTTTCGGATTTTTGCTCGACCGACTCCTTCCGCATTCTGCTTGAGCACCGCCCCGCGTCCTTCACCGACGCCATTTACCCCGCGGGATACGAGCCCGAGCTCGTCCTTTCGGGCCATTTGCACGGCGGACACGTCATTCTTCCCTTTCTTGGACCCGTTTACGGAGCAAATTCGGGATTTTTTCCCAAATACGCGCTCGGAATGTTTGAATTCGGAAATTCAAACCTGATCGTATCCGCGGGTCTTTCGACAGACCGACACATCATTCCTCGAGTAAATAACCCGACGGAGATCACAAAAATTGTTTTGGAGTAAAAATCCAATTGTAAAACTGCGTTTTACAATTGATAATCGCGCGCTTATCGCCGCTTGTCAAAATCAAAGATTTTGACAGCTCCCCTCGGCGCGCGGACTCGCCCTGCTCGTCTGATCGGTGTTTTTTCGGAGGCAAAGCCACCGAAAAAACGAATTTTATTGAATTTTACCATTTTTGCAATCAGTTATTTTGGAGTAAGACTATGAACAGAGAAAACAGACCCGTCATCGGAATCACCTCATCGATGTCGGATACATTTGTAAGAATGAGGCGCAACTATTTTGACGCCATCGTTGACGCGGGCGGAATTCCCGTTTTCATGCCCCACAACGGCGGTCCCGAGGATGCCGCAAAGTTCCTCGAATTCTGCGACGGAGTGCTTTTTGCGGGAGGCGACGACGTTGACCCCAAGCATTACGGCGAGGAGATCGCTTTTGACAGCGTCGAAACGACCCCTTTGCGCGACGATTTCGAGCTTGCACTTGCAGATCTTCTGAAAAAGACCGACAAGCCCATCCTCGGCATCTGCCGCGGCGCACAGCTTCTGAACGTCGCTTTCGGCGGAAGTCTCTATCAGCACATTGACGGCCACCGCCAGGATGAGCGTGGCGCGGTGAATCTCCGCACAGCAAAGGTCGAGGCGGGCAGTTTTCTGCACTCGATCGTCGGCGAGGACGAGATAAAGACTAATTCATTCCACCATCAGGCGGTAAAGGCAGTCGCGCCCGGATTTATCGCATCGGCTCGCGCCGACGACGGTACAGTCGAGGCTATCGAGCCCGCGGAGAAGACCGATCGCTTCTTCCTTGCCGTTCAGTGGCACCCCGAATATCTCTTCAAGCACGACGCACCCGCAAAAAAGATCTTTGGCGCCTTCGTTGAGGCGGCGAAAAAATAAGGAATTATATTAAAATGAAAGAACTCTTCAAAAAATACCGCGAGATAATCGTTTACGTCATCGTCGGACTTATGACCACCGCCGTTGCTTACGGCATTCGTCTTGGAATCATTTACGGCTTTGCGCCCATACTCGGCATCGACCTTGCCGCCGAGGGCGGTCGCGCCGCGGTGCTTCGTACCGTTGCCGTTTCGATTGGCTGGGTCGCAGGCGTTATCTTCGCCTTTTTCACCAACAAGAGCTGGGTATTTCAAGACAAAGTCAGCGGCCGCCGCGCGGTTCTCGTTCAGTTCGGCGAGTTCACGCTCTCCCGCGTGTTCACCTACTTCGTCGAGCTCGGTCTCGGCGTCGGAGTACCTCCGCTTCTGACTGCTCTAGGCTACAAGCCCTTCAAAATCATTCTCACCTTTGACGCCGACCTTATCGCAACCGGTGTATCGGTCGTTCTTGTCACCGTTCTCAACTATATCCTCTCCAAACTCCTTGTTTTCAGAAAAAAGAAGACGGAAGAAAATTAATTGAGGTGTCAAAATGATCTCAAAAGTTTACAGCGCGGCGCTCAGCGGTATCGAAAGCTTCCGCGTTACGATAGAAGTTGACAGCTTTCCGACTCTCGAATCGTCATTTCAGCTCGTCGGTCTGCCCGACACGGCTGTCAGAGAAGCGAAGGACCGTATCAAATCCGCCTGCTTCAACAGCGGTTACAGCTGGCCCGACGCCTCGTTCACGATAAATCTTGCTCCCGCAGACCGCCGCAAGGAGGGCTCGGCTTTTGACGTGCCCCTCATCCTCGGCATTCTGCGTTGCGGAGGCACCGTTATGCAGGGCGTTTCCTTTGAGGGACGCTGCTTCACGGGCGAGCTTTCGCTGACGGGAGAGGTGCGCCCGGTTCACGGTGTGCTTTCGATGTGCCACGACGCAAAGCGCGACGGCTTCAGGGAATTTTTCGCTCCCGCGGAAAACGCGCGCGAGGCGGCGGCTGTCGAGGGCATCACGGTCTACGCCGTGCACCACATCCGCGACATCGTCGATCACCTCAACGGCAAAAAGACGATGACTCCCGTCACGCCCGACGCACATTCCTTCGAGGACGCCTACACGGGCGGGATCGACTTTTCCGACGTCAAGGGACAGCTTGCCGCAAAGCGCGCGATGGAGATCGCCGCGGCGGGCGGACACAATATTTTGCTCATCGGCCCTCCCGGCACGGGAAAATCGATGCTTGCAAAGCGTCTTCCCACCATTTTGCCGCCTCTGACCTTCGACGAGGCTATTGAAACCACGAAGATCCACTCGGTCGCGGGTACTCTGCCCGAGGGCTCATCGCTTCTGACCACGCGCCCCTTCCGTTCGCCCCACCACACGATGTCGGCGGTCTCGCTCGTCGGCGGCGGCGCGAATCCCAAGCCCGGCGAGATCTCGCTCGCGCATAACGGCGTGCTGTTTCTCGACGAGCTCCCCGAATTTCCGAAATCCATCACCGATAACCTCCGCCAGCCGATCGAGGACAGACGCGTGACCATCACCCGCGCGCTGGGAAGAGTCACCTATCCTTGCACTTTCATGCTCGTTGCGGCAATGAACCCTTGCCGTTGCGGATTCTTCGGACATCCGACCCGCAAATGCACCTGCGGAAAGGGCGAGGTTCAGCGTTACATATCCAAGATCAGCGGTCCTCTGCTTGACCGAATCGATATTCAGATCGAGCTCCCTTCCCTCTCCTACGACGAGCTCTCGGCGCGGAGCGAAAACACGGAAACCTCGGCGCAGATCCGCGAGCGTGTGATCGCCGCGCGCGAATTTATGCACAGAAGACTTGAGAAGGAGGGGCTTTCGGGACTCGGGATCTTCTCGAACGCTCAGCTTGATGCCGCGGGCATACGCAAGACCTGCAACCCGACCGATCAGGCGGTCGAGCTTTTACGCATGGCATACGACAGACTCGGTCTTTCGGCGCGCGGATACGACCGCGTTATGCGAATGGCGCGCACCGTCGCCGACCTTGCCGCATCGGATCGCATCGAGGCAAACCACATCGCCGAGGCGATCACCCTTCGCAGTCTTGATAAAAAATATTGGGGGTAAAAATGGCAGCAGTATATGAAAACCAATCAACAGATTTTTACTGCCGCGGAGACAAGAATTACCGTTCCCAGCTCCATTGCAGTCCGCATATTCATTATCACATAGAAATAGTTCAGCTTCTTGAAGGAGAGACCATCGGATATGCCGACACCGAGGAGGTGCATCTTGAAGCGGGCGACATTTTCATCGCCTTTCCCGATCAGGTGCATTATTTCGTGACGAAAAAGCCCGAGCGATACCGCCTTTTCATCGTTTCTCCCGATCTGACGCCCGAATTTCTTTCGATATTCACAAATCAGGTGCCCCGCTCGGCACTTATCAAGGGCGCGGGAAACGATCCCGAGATCGACGCGCTGACGAAGACGCTCTTCACCTTTACGGGGCATCATCACACGGGCGGTGACCCTTACCGCGATGCCGTCATACGCGGCTGTCTGCTTGCTCTTTTCGGCAAGCTACTCCCGATCATGAGCCTTTCGGCGCCCAGAGTGGGCGACTCGAGAGCCGTGCGCGAGATCGTCGGCTTTTGCTCCGAGCATTTTGCCGAGGAACTTTCGCTTGAAATGCTTGAATCCGAGCTTCATCTGAGCAAGTATTACATTTCGCACCTTTTCTCGGGCAAGCTGGGTATTCGATTCAACGACTACATCAACTCGCTCCGCATCTCGCACGCCTGCAGACTTTTGCGCCGCGAGGATATGCAGATCACCGAGATAGCCGAAGCCGTTGGTTTTTCGACGCTTCGAACCTTTAACCGCGCTTTTGTCAAATTCCACGGTATAACTCCCAGCGAATTCCGCCGCGCGGGCGGAGCCCGTACCGACGGCGCATCGCTCTTGCCAATCTATTATATTAAAGGAAAACAACAATGTCCGAATACGATGCTGTCGGGGTTGCCGACGTCAAAGAATTAAAAAACACCAAGGGGCGCATCCTTGCCGTTGACTTCGGCGAGGTGCGGACAGGCCTTGCGATATCCGACGCCTCGCGTTTTCTCGCATCCGGCATCGGAAACGTCAGGGTCGGCGGAATTGACAAGACCGCCGCCGAGGTCGCTCGGATCGCAAAGGAAAAGGGCGCGGTTGCCGCCGTTGTCGGTCTTCCCCGAAATATGGACGGAAGTGAGGGCGCGCGCGCGGACCGTTGCCGCGATTTTGCCCGCCGTCTTTCCGTAGCCGCGGAAATTCCCGTCGCTATGACCGATGAGCGGCTGACCACCGTTGCCGCCTCGCGCTATCTCAACGAAACCGACACCCGCGGCGGCAAGCGAAAGAACGTCATCGACAGTCTTTCCGCCGAGATAATCCTCCAGAATACGCTCGATAGACTAAAAAATATGAATTGAGCGCATAATTTACAATTTTTTGCGAACAAACTGTTTGACAAAATCGCTTTTTTGGTGTATAATATATGTATGAATGTTAAAATTTGCCCCACGGTTAAAAAGGAAACCTTAAAAGGAGTAGACAGATGTTCAACATAGGAGATCTGCTGTTTTACGGCACAAACGGCGTGTGCCGCGTCAGTGAAATATGCGCGTCCCCCTTTGATCCTACAGACACGAGGAGCTTTTATAAACTTACGCCCATAGCAGAAAATACAAGTCTTGTTATCTACACTCCCGTGGACAATACTCAAGTCATTATGCGTTCGCTGATCTCAAAGGAGGAGGCGGAAGCTTTGCTTGCGCGCATCGGAAGCATTGAAAAGGTAGCCGTTGCCGTTGAAAAGCACCGCAAGGACGCATACCGTGAAACCATACGCGAGGGCGATCCGGAGGGTTACGTCAAGATAATCAAAACGGTTCGCGCGCGCCGCGAGCTCTTCCGCCGCACCCGCCGACGCGTTCCCGATATGGACAACGATTTTGAACATACCGCAAAAACCTGCCTTTACGGTGAGCTTTCCACCGTTCTCGGCATCTGCCGTGAGGAGATACACCGAATTATTACCGAAGGCATCACTGAAACATAAAATTTTGAGGTAATAGTGAATAGTGAAGAAGTAAGAAGTGAGGAAATTTTCTCGCTTCGCTCGAAAACAATTTAATATAAATGGAGCTGCTTATGGCGGCTCCATTATTCTTTGTCTGCATCCGTATAAATTGCATTACGAGATGATGTATATAATTAAAGTAATAATAAAATTACGCTGTCATCCTGAGCGGAGCGAAGCGGAGTCGAAGGATCTCGCGCAGCGGGTCAATAATGGAATATACTTTGAATAGTATCAATGTGATCAAAATAATAATGCACATTGATATAATTCACAGCAGACTCCAAACTTAGCCCGGCTTCGCCGAGGTCCTTCGACTCCGCTTCGCTCCGCTCAGGATGACAGCGTAATATTATGCTTATTTATAATGATATTTGAGGCTCGTAATAATATACATAATCTTTGCTGCCTTGGAAAACTCGTGGTTGCCTCACAGTTCTTAATTAAGCAACGTCTTTTTACGAATAAAAATCGTGTCTTCCGACCGTCATCGTGTACTCGCGGTTGGCGGTTATCCAGCTTCCAGCGGCGATACTGCTGTTGAAAAAGAAGAGGATTCCGTCATCGAGCGAAAAGCCTTCAAGGCAGAGCTTTGCCGCGATCACGCTTGATTCGGTGGGCTCGCGGTAGACGCTTCCCGTCGATGCGGGCGTGAATTGCGTGCCGCCGACCTTGTCGAAAATGACCTTATAGATCGTGTCGGGATAGTAATCGCTCCGCGTGCGGTTGATGACGACGGTCCCGACTGCAAGCTGACCGATGAAGGGCTCTCCGCGCGCCTCGGCGGAGATTATCCGCGAGAGCCAATAAAGATCCTCGTAGCTATACACGTCGTCGGCTTCGGGGAAGGTCGGCACGCCCCAGATACATATCTCGTTCCCAACGATCTCGGTCGAGCGCAGTCCCGCCGCCGACATAAGAGCCTCGATAGGAGCGCAGAGCACGCCGTAATCGCGCACGGTCACGGAGGAATCGCTCTTTGAACAGGGGATAAGTCGGTCGCCCGACTCAATATAGCACTTCCCCGCCTCACCCGTGATATTGCCGCTTCCGAAAAGTGCGCAAAAGCCCTCGATGGGGAGCCATATCCGCCCTTCGTGCTCGAAAGCGAAGCCGTTTGTGATCGCTCTGCCGTTTATGTAGAGCGATAAGGGAACTCCGCCTTCGGGTAGGATCGGCGCGCGAAGGATATTTTCTTCATCCGGCGCGGTTTCTTCGGGTTCCGGTTCTGTTTCGGGTTCAGATATTTCCTCGGTCTGTGCCTCGGTTTCGGGCACCGGGGCTTCGGTTTCTGGCGCGAGAGTTTCCTCGGGCGCGGCGGTGATCTCAAATGACGTTTCGGGCGGTATTTCAGCCTCCGCTTCAGGAGTGACGACGCCCGTCAGAATGGCAAGTGCCAGGATCGATGCAAATGCCGTTGATAAAAACTGTTTGTGCATGCTTTTTCTCCTATTCCGTTTCGTATTTTTCAATTTTTATTTCCATTATTTTTTCGCCCGCCGCGGTCGTTTCGCTGACCGACAGCGGAAGTCCGCTTTTGCTGTCAATTATATATTCGTACACCGACGCTCCTCTTTGCAGGCAGATCCTCGTTTGCGCCTCTCCTTCGATCTTTTCGGCTGTAATAACCTCACCCGCGGGCAAAAAAGCCGATATCGGCGCGCCGAGCTTTTCGGCGGCAAGACCCGAAAACGAGACCTTGCCGAGTGTCGCGCCGAAAACTCCGCAAGAATACTCGACGCAGATCCCCGCAAGCGCATCGGGCGCGGTGAATTCAAGCCGCGAGGAGCGCATCCCGTCGGCATCGAGCGCGCTTTGGGTCAAGCTCGCTTTGAACTCAACGCCGTAGCGCACTCCCCGAAGCTCGGCGCGCGCCGCCGGTTCAAGGAACCGCAAGAATCCCCCCTCGGTCGGAGGAGTGCAGGAAAGCAAAGACATTATAAGCATCACCGAGATGATTATTGCCAACAATTTCCTCTTTATATACAATTTTTCCCTCACCTCAACTATTCCGTTATAAATATATTGCAAAAGAGGAATAAATATGATATAATATAATATGAATTATTGTCGAATGACAGTAATAATTACTATCGGAGTACATTTATGGATCATAGATTTTATATAACATATGCCGATCTGCCCCTGAGCGCCGCTCCCCGCGCATGGGTCGAAGTTGACGCCGAGGCGATCAGACACAACTACCGCACCGTTGCCGCAGAAATTGCAAAAAAGCGCAAGGACTGCAACATAATTGCCGTCATCAAGGGAGATGCTTACGGCCACGGAATCACGGCGTGCACGCGCATCTTCCTTTCCGAGGGTTGCCGCGCGTTTGCGCTTGCAAACGTCGAGGAAGCGCTTTGCACCAAAAAAGTCTGCGATGAGCTCGGAGAAAAGGCAGACATCCTCATTCTCGGTGCCACCGACCCCTCGCTTATCGGCGAGATCGGACGCCAGGACCTGATTCAGACCATCCCCTCCTTCGATTACGCCAAAAAGCTTTCGCGCGCGGCAAGCGAGGCGGGAATAAAAGTGCGTACACACATCAAGCTTGACACGGGCATGAACCGCCTCGGATTTGCAACCTTCACGGAAGAGCAAAAGAACGTCACCGCCGCGCAGGTAGCGCAGATATCGAAGATGCCCGGCATTGAGATCGACGGTATATTCTCGCATTTCGCGTCGGCAGACGAGGAGGGCGAGCACGGGAAGAAGCGCACCTCGCTTCAGTCCATCAGATTTTTTGACACTGTTGACCGCATCCGCATCGAGGGTGTCGACCCCAGAGTGGTTCACCTTTGCAACAGTCCCGGGGCATTCACCCGTCCCTCGAAGGATCTTGCCGACGCGGCGCGCATCGGGATCTCGCTTTTCGGCTTCGGTCCCGCGCCCGGAATCGATCTCGGACTGCGCCCCACCTTCAAACTTTGCGCAAAGATCGCGCGAGTCAGCCGCTTGACTCCCGGCGAGGAGCTCGGCTACGGCGGTATTTATAAGGTAGAAAAAGAGATCAATGCCGCAACCGTGGGGATCGGATACGCCGACGGCGTTTTCCGCCACGCGGCGGGCCACAAGGTCTCGATCTACGCGCAGGACGGCTCTTTCCGCGGATTTGGCAGAATAATCGGCAGAGTCTGCATGGATATGTGCATGCTTGATCTTGGAAGCACCGACGCCGCCGAGGGTGACACCGTTGTGTTTTACGGCGACGAGCACGTCACCTGCCTTGATTTCGCCCTTCACTGCAACACGATCGTGCACGAATGCCTGAGTCTTGTTTCGGGCAGAGTGCCGAGAATAGTAATCAACGACAAGGAATAAGTAAAAATGAAAAAACACAGCCGTCTTACCGCGCTGCTGCTCGCACTTTTCATGCTTCTCGGATGCGCCGCCTGCTCGGACGGTGAGGTCGAAGAGACGACCGAAGCAGAAACCGCGGCAACCGCAGCACCCGAGACGACCGAAGCTATCACCGAGGAAACGACAGAAGAAAGCATCACCGTCGTCGCTACCCCCGAAACCACCCTGCCCGAAACCGAGCCGCCCAAGCCCGAAGAGACCATCCGCATCATCATGCAGGACGGCAAGGCCGAGGCGATCCTTTCGGCGCTTGCCGAGGATAAATACAAACCCATACTCGACGCGCGCGAGCAAGCTCTGCTTTACGAACATTCCGCGCAGATCGAGCTCTCGAAAGCCGAAGATCTTGGAAGCACTGTCAAAAATCACGCTCTTGCGGGCGACAGCAGATATGACCTTGTGCTGACCGATCCAAGGATCGGAGCCGAGCTTTTAAGCGCAGGAGCACTCGAAAACTTAGCGGGCGCGGGCATCTCCATCACTGCGGACAGCATCGGAGTCGGAAGATCGATCACCGAAAGCCTCTCGGTCGGCGGCGGAGTATATCTTTTCGCCTCGGACGCGCTTGTATCCGACATAACTTCAACCTACGCGCTCAGATATAACGGCACCGCGCTTTCCTCCGATCCGATCGAAAAGGCTCTTGCGGGCGAGTTTACCGCAGAGCTGATGCTTACTTATATTTCCGAAACCGAAAACGCCTTTTCGATGGCTTCCTCCTCCCCTCTCACGCTTTTCCGCGGAATGGGAGGTCAGATATTCCATACGAACGAAAAGGGTATTCCTTCAAGCGCGGTGAATGCGGACACTCTCTTTGGTGTCGCATATGATTTAGCGCTCGGTCTTTATTCGAATTCGACCGACAAAAGCGCGGTTTTCACTCTCGAAAAGCTCTCGCCGCTCCCCGAAGGCGAGATATACCTGCCAATTCCCAAGGCAAACGCCGATATGACTTACTCCGCGCCGATAGACCACGACACGGTTTATCTCTTTGCCGCGCCCATGGGCGTTATCAGCGGAAACAGACTGAAAGATCTCGTCACCGCGCTTGCATCCTGCTCGGATGTTTACAGAAAAGCCGTACGCGACGAAATGATCGGCAAGGGAAATGAAAGATCCGCCGAAGCGCTGACTGTCATCGAAAGCTGCGGAAAGCTCGACCTCGGCATACTTTTAGGCTGGGGTGACATCTGCGAGCACGTCGGAAACGGACTCAAAAACGGCAGATCCGGCGCCGACATCATCGCCGACAGAATGACAGAAATGCGAAACAAAGCCGCCGAGACCGCCGCATCGATATTTGCGGACAAGCTTGGCATCAAATGAGGTAATATTATGAAAAAAGAATGCAAAATCGAGATCAGAATGAGCGAGGACCTTATGCGTAAGCTCGCCCTCATCAGCAAAAAGGAAGGCAGAAGCATCAACAATCAGTTTCTCTTCCTTCTTCGCAATAATATTCAGTATTTTGAGCGCACCCACGGCAGACTGACGAACGCCGAGCTTGCGGCAGAGGACATCACCGAATATCAGGTCGGCGATGAATAAGACCGCCGTCATCAGCGGCGCTTCATCGGGACTCGGATACGAGATCGCAAAGCTCCTTTGCACGAAATACGGATGCCGCGTCATCGGACTTGCGCGAAGGCGGGAAAAGCTCGACGCAGTCCGCGAGGAGCTTGGAGAAAACTTCATTCCCTTTGTCTGCGACGTAACGAAAGCGGAAGACCGCAACGGGCTCTTTGATTTTGTGACCGAAAACGGTATAAAACCCGATATTTTGATAAATAACGCGGGTATTCTGCCCGAATTTGCCTGCTTTACGCCCGAAAAGACGGACGAGCTCGATCGCGTGATGGAGCTGAATTTCCATTCCCACGTCCGAATGTGCGCGCTGTTCCTGCCTCTTCTGCTCGAATCGGAGCACGGCGCGATCGTGAACGTGGCAAGCTCGGCGGCTCTGGCAACTCTGCCCGGCACCGCGGCGTATTCCGCGAGCAAATCCGCGCTTCTTGCCTTCACCGAAAGTCTTTCGCTTGAATACGGCAAAGCTCTCTTCGTTGCCGCAGTCTGCCCCGGCATGACCGCGACCGAGCTGTTTTCCTCGCACGATGGCGCGTCCCTTGTCGACAGATTCGCGCCGTCAGCCGAAAAAACGGCAAAAAAGATCGTCCGCCGACTGAAGCGAGGACGAAAAAAGATAGTTACCGGCTTCGACGCGCATATAATGAGCGTCGGTAACCGCCTCTTCGGCAGAGCCGCGCTGAAAATATTCGCGTTTTTTATCAAAGCAGTGAAGATTCCGATGTTCAAGGGGACTTTTTATAAGTAATAGTTCAAGTTTTATATAGAAAGCACAAATACATAATTTAGAAAGCTATGTTCGCACTATCAAAATCAGCCTTCCCCGGTGGGGGAAGGTGGCGCGAAGCGCCGGATGAGGCGCCAAATAAGATACTGTTTTTCGCGTTAGCGAAAATCTTCCAAAACATAGCCAACTAAATATTTCGTTCTATATTTAGATTGCGAAATAATGCAAAACTGAGGATATTTGCAAAATTATGTTAAGATATTGCTTCCTCATCGGTTAATAGGGAAGATTTTCTCGCTACGCTCGAAAAACTGTATCTTATTAGGCGCCTCATTCGTCAGCCTACGGCTGCCACCTTCCCCCACCGGGGAAGGCTGATTTTGGGAGTGCGAACATAAACGCTTGCCTTGATATATACTGTATTTTTCTATCATTTGATATGATATAGGAGATAATATTTATGAAAAAAAGAGATCTGTTAAAACCGATCGAAAAACATCTGATAAGTCAAGGTTATACCAAAGTCAATACGCTATGTTATTCTATTCTGTCACGTGATGAATCGGTCAAGTTTATAGTAAGAATGCCCGATATGACGCTTGGCTTTATAATCGGAGCGCAATTTAATGATTACGGAGAGTTCAGCGGGGAAATGAAATGCGCTCGCGTTAAAAACTTCGAATTTGAATTGCTGCTGAATTTTGCATCCGTGTATGATTATACCGAAGATCAGATAATAGATGCGACGAAAGAAGTGTGCGCAAGAATCGCACAATATGCGGAAAAAGGCAGAGCGACAATCGCAGAAAATATTGATTTGTGGGCTTTCGGACAGCTTTCCGAAATGGAAAAGAATGAAATTTTAGAATGTGTCGGTTTATCTCCCATAGACCCATACAGCACCGAATATTTGAAAAGCAAGTCGAATGAACTTAAATCAAACAATGGCAGTCTTTCGATTCCGCTTGACGAGTATCATTCACATAAAGATTTCTACGATAAATTTTCCGAATCAGGCTGTAAAATTTTTGTTGCCGAAAAAATCAGCAGAGTTATGATTATGGGATGATAATTGAATTTTAGTATCGAAAACAATACACGAGAGGAATATAAAATGAAAAAACTCATAAAAATTGCAGCGTGTCTTTTCGCGTTGGTGATTATTGCGGGAAGTATGGTTTCCTGCTCACAGCCGCCCGAGCTTGATAGTGTCAAGGACACCTTCGTCGCGCTGATCGAGGCGTCGGTCGAGGTCAACAACATCTTCTTCGGCGAGGGACTTCCCACCTATATACGCGCCGAGGGCGACGGCAACCTCATCTATCTCGCCGAGCATAACGCATACTATGCGTTCATCACCGACGGTGAGCGTAGTATTCTGAAATACAAGATCGGCGAGGGCGAGTGGCAATATGCCGAAAAGACCGCAGAGGCGGGACGGGGCGAATCTGTCTACACCGACTCCGAAGGCAATTTCTACTACCCCATCGAATTTGACGAATCGCAGTACGAGTACGTTTACGATTCCGACTCCGACAAGCATTACGACTACGTCCGCGTTGACTGCCCTTATCAGGATCTCGAATCTATCCAGGCACTTGCGGAATCGGTCTACACCCAAGGCTATCTCAAGGGCGACAACTGGAAGGAAGGCGACCTCGCTTACGGCGGAGTTTACGCCGCTATGTTCGACGGCTTTGCCATGGGCACCGAGATCATATACGCCCGCTACCGCATCGACGACAGCATCGACGGCTTCTATCTGCTCAAATCGAATGAATTCGAGCCCTATTTCACCGAGCACAAGACCTATGATTACTCAACGATGAAGATCGTGCGCCCCTCGAAGGCAGAGCTCGTAAACGTCGAGATCACTGCAAACGGCCGCTATATCGACTACGAAAACTTCGAGGTCAAGACGGGCGAGCACACCGTGACCCTCACCTTCGTATTTGAGAACGGCGAGTGGAGGCTGGACACGCCGACTTATTGAGTGAAGAGTGGAAAGTGAAAAGTGAAAAGTTATGGTGAATTTCCTCGCTTTGCTCGGAAATTTCCATTATAAAAATACTTTTCGGCTTGCCGAAAAGTTTCCTTAACTTTACACTTTCCACTTCACACTTTCCACTTCTATATTGACAATATAGAATCAATCTGCTATAATATTATAATAGACACATCTCCGAAAGGACGGTAAAATAAATGATCCTCTACAATTCTCTGACACACGCACGCGACGAGTTCAAGCCCCGCGAGGAGGGTAAGGTTTCGATCTATACCTGCGGCCCCACAGTTTATCACTATGCACATATCGGAAATCTCCGTACCTATATGATGGAGGATATTCTTGACCGCTATCTCCGCTACTCGGGTTACGAGGTAAAGCGAGTTATGAACATCACCGACGTCGGCCACCTAACCAGCGACGGCGACACCGGCGACGACAAGATGCTCAAAGGCGCAAAGCGCGAAAAGAAGACGGTCATGGAGATCGCGCAGTTTTACACCGACGCTTTCTTTGCCGACTGCAAGAAGCTGAACATCCGCATTCCCGACGTTATCGAGCCCGCAACCTCCTGCATTGACGACTTTATCCGCGTCATCGAGGCTCTTATCGAGAAGGGATTTGCTTACGAGGCGGGCGGAAATATTTATTTTGACACCTCCAAGCTCGAATCCTACTACGCTTTCCACGACTTCAACGAGGAAGACCTCGAGGTCGGCGTACGCGAGGGCGTTGAGGCTGACGGCAACAAGCGCAACCGCGCGGACTTCGTTCTTTGGTTCACAAAGTCCAAGTTCGACGATCAGGAGCTCAAGTGGCAGAGCCCCTGGGGAATCGGCTATCCCGGATGGCATATCGAGTGCTCCTGCATCGCTATGAAGCACCTTGGCGAATACTGCGACATCCATTGCGGCGGAATCGACAACGCGTTCCCCCACCACACCAACGAGATCGCGCAGAGTGAGGCATATCTCGGCCACGAATGGTGCCGCCATTGGATGCACGTGCTCCATCTGAACACAAATTCGGGCAAGATGAGCAAATCGAGCGGCGAGTTCCTCACCGTTTCGCTCCTTGAATCGAAGGGATATTCTCCCCTTGCGTACCGTTTCTTCTGCATGCAGTCACATTACCGCAAGTCGCTCGTTTTCTCATATGAAAACCTCGACAATGCAACCACCGCATACAACAAGCTCGTGGCAAAGATCGCTCCCCTGCTCCGCCAGGATGACGGCGCGGTTGATGCGGAAGTTTTCGCTTCTCTCAAGAAGCGCTTCACCGACGCGCTTGACAACGATCTTAACACCTCGCTTGCAGTAACCGCGCTTTACGACGTGCTCAAGGCAAAGACGAACGCGGCAACCAAGCTCGCCGCTATCCGCGACTTCGAGCAGGTGCTCATGCTCGGTCTTATCGACGCCGCTGCAGCCATCAACGCCGCCGAGGATGCCGAGGCAGAGGCAAAAGCAGCCGCAAAGGCAGCCGCAGCCGCAGCCGACCCCGAGTACGCACGCATTGAGGCTCTCGTTGAAGCCCGCACCGCCGCAAAGAAGGCACGCGACTTCGCCGAAGCCGACCGCATCCGCGATCTTCTTGCCGCAGAAGGCATCACCCTCATCGACTCCGCAAAGGGCACCGAGTGGAAAAGAGGCTAAATAATATGAAAATCCCGCGCAAATGGCGGATGATCGTAAGACGGTAATTCTAAAATAATTACTGTTTTACAGCATCTGCAGAGCAGGATTGGATACAACAACGAAAAAACGATGCCGAGTCGTATGATCGGCATCGTTTTTTCGTTAGCACAATAGATTAATATAATTGATTTATAAATTTCTATTTACCAATTTTGAAAATCTATTGAAAGTGGTAAGTATTTGTAGTATGATACTGTAAAAGAGGTGATGTGCTATGAAACTTATTACTCGAAATCAGTATTTAGAAAAGCTTATAGGTGCAATCGGCACTCCCAAGATGGTGATTGCCCGTACACGGCACGATGAGTATCAATATGAGGGTGTGCGGATTGTTGACATTGCTGATTGGCTGCTTGATTTCCAAAAATAACAATGCTGCAAGTTTGGAAAGTAGCAATTGATTGATAAAATAAAGTCCGGCGACAAGCGGAACAGGCATGACCGAGATCATGCCTCAGACAGCTGACAAACATATATCGTTAATTAACATATAGCAATATGCACAAAAAGCAGAAAGCTGTGTTCGCACTTGCAAAATGGGGTGCAGGGGCGAAGCCCCTGCAAGAAAAAACGATGTCATCCTGAGGGCGTGCCCGCAGGCATATACGCCCGAAGGATCTCGTGCCGCCCCCCCATTTACAAGGGGCGGCGCGGTGCCTGTACGATGAAGTTTGATGTGAATAACCGTAAGACTAAAGTCAAACAGCTTTGTTCGCACATTCTATAGTCAACATAAAACAAAATCACTGTGTAATTTTGAAACTACACAGTGATTTTCCATTTTCATATATATTTTATTTTTTGGTGCAGTGCAGACCACTTCGCCAGCACCGCGACGCGCAAAGAACAATTTGCGCGTCACGATGATCCAATGTTTGCCTTCGGCAAACTGTAGGTCTGTCTTATCGGCTTACGCCTCCATTTTCCTTCGGAAAACCGACAGACCTACCGGCGGCAAGGCGGCCTGCGGGCGCCGCCTCAGGATGACATCGTTTTTCTTGTAGGGGGCTGCGCCCCCTTCACCCCTGCATCGCAGGTGCAAAAATAGCCGTTTGACTATTTTTGTTCACTTTAACACATTGTTTTTAGAATATGAGTTTGTCAATAACCTTTGCCCAACCTCAATGAGGTTGGGCATAGATAATATTTACTGATATCTCGTATCCCAGACTCGGATCTTGTAAAAATGTCCGTCTGCGGATTTGAGAGTTTCGGGTTTCATACCGTTGTCGGCGCGGAGGAAGAATGCGGATTGGGTGGTCCAGGATTTGAACGCGCCGTCGGGGTAAATATAGACAATGCTTCCGTCTTCGAAATTACCGACGCCCTTGATCGCGTCGCGGTCGAGCGATTCGTGACCCGCGTAGTCGGCAGTGAAAGTCTTGGTCGCCTTGTTGAAACGGTAAACGTGCGAGCCGGTGGTGATCCAGAGCTCGTCCTTATTGCCGTAAACGGGAGCGAGATCGTGCGCGTGGTCGCTTGGGATCGTCGCGCGAAGGGCAGTGTCCTCGGTGACAGTCACCTTACCGTCGGCAAGCGTGACACGGTATGCCGTCAGCACGGTTCTGCCGATCGCCCAAAGAACCTGCTTTTCTTCATCCCAGAGCACGCCGTGAGCATCCTCGAGAACCGCAGTTGCAGAAGCGGTTTTTGAAAGATTTTTGTCGGTGGTGAAGAAGCGCACCTCACCGCCGGTACTGGAGGCGATCGCGATCACGCCGTTTGGCATCAACTCGATGCTGTGCGGGTTGTTTGCCGCCGCTTCGGTGCGCCACAAGATCTTGCCCTCGGGGTAGGAGACCATGCAACCGTAGCTGTTGCCGCAAACCGCAAGCGCGACGTCGCCGTATTCCTCGGAGTGACGGAATTTCGTGCCCGCAACGTTGTAGTATGGCATCTTGCAAGACCAGACGAGCGAGCTTTCGTCAAGCTTGCCTGCCGAGATATCGTACACCTCAAGATGCGAGTTGCCCTGATTGGTCAGCGCGACCAAATAGGGGCTGCGCTCGATCTTTTCCCTGATATTCGTGTCCTTTGAAAGTGTAAAGCCGTTTTCCGCGCCGAGCATAGCCAAAAAAGCCTCCGCCGCGCGCGCCGTCATCAGGTCGCTTCCGCCAGCGATGACTATCTTGGTGCCGACAACGCGGATGACGTATTCGTCAGCAGTAAGTCCCTCGCGAGCCTGCGCGCTCTCGGGTCGGTTGGTCGCGCCGATCAGGATCTCGAAGACATCGGCTATCTTTTCGGCAGTTTCATTCGGCATCAAAAAATCGGTTGTAAGCGAAAAATCCGCGCCCGTCAGCTCTTTGAGCGACTTTTTGAAACCAATACCGATTTGGATCTCCCCGTCGGTGCCCTCATCGGGACGGACGATGCGGTAGATCGACTCACCGCTTTCATTGAGCAGAGCTACCGTGGTGGGTATCGGCTCGGTTTCGGGCTCGGTTTCGATCGCCGCCGCGGTAGTGTCAGCGGGAACGTCACCGCCCGTGCACGAAACCGCCGAAAAGGTGAGTAAAAGTGCAAAAATTAAAGAAATGAACTTTTTCATTCGAAATATCGTCCTTTCGTCACGGTATCAGACTTCTGTTTCCTTGCCGGGATTCTCCGTCGCTGTCAAAACCGCATCGCGAAGCCCCATGACCTCTATCGTTTCCGAAACGTCAAAGCTTGCCGTTCCCGTCTCAAAGAAATTCAGCATATCCGCGATCAATCCGTCAAAGAAGGGGGATCTTATCGACTTCCAAGTTTCTTTTCCATCCTTCGTCATATAGGCATTATAAGGCATAGCGGCGCCGTATATCATTGTAGCATCTTTGCCGCTTTGCGTTTTTGCCTGAATTATCCACTGACTGCCGTTTCCGGTTGCTTTAACACTCTTGATCGCTCCCATTTTTTTGACGACCATCTCGCCAAGATGGATAAAATACTCGGGAAGATTCGAGCCGCCGCCCGTCACGAGCATACTGTCGGGCGCGTCGACCGAATCAAGCTCGGTGGCATATCTCAGCGCGGAGGTGCTAAAAAAGGGAGTATTGTATTTCTCGCCAAGGGCGAATATCTCCTTTGCGACCTCGGCATCGGGCGCAAAGGTCTTGTCGATATAGGTCCTCTTTCCATATTTCAGGACCGCCTCGGCATAGCGCAGATGCGTTTCGGGATTCGAGGGCGACAGAATTACAATAACGTCGCTCTTTCGGCAAAGCTCGTCTATAGTCGCGCATTGCTCCGCACCGAATTTTTCGCACCACTGCGCTGTGGTCACACCGTCCACGGGAGAGGTATCGAGCTCTGCCCAAGCATAACAGACCTTGTAATCAACTCCCATTTCGGCACAGATACGGTCGATCCAAGCGGGATAGTTATTAGCGTGCCATTCGCTTATAAAATAATCGACAAATCCTATCTTTTTCATATCGAAACCTCGTTTTTATTTCAATTTTTTAAGCATTTCCTTTGCCGCGCTGACGATCTCTTCCTCGAGCGTCGGCATAAAGAAGGAGGAGCACGCCTCGTAACCGCCCTGACTGAATGCCTCGGCAGTCGGTAAATAGCCTTCGTAGCCGTTGGCGCAAACCACCGACACGACGAACTTACCCGGGCAAAGGTCGCGCATGATCTGTCCGTAGGAGGTGAACGCCTCGCCGCCGAAACCGACGAAGACCACGCCGCCCACGCTTATAACGGTAATGGGGACGGGGCGGAATAGGGGTTGCTGACGCAGGGCAGCCACGCGATAGCAAAAAGCGCGCTCGCCCATCGTGTACGTGCCTGCGGGATATTTTCCCGCCTTGTAGTCCTTGACCCACCTGACACACTCGTCGTACTGTTCAATGCCTTCGGTATTCGTGCGGTTGTAAACGGTGCGACATTCGGCAAAAACGCTGTCGTCCGCCGCGGGAGTCATCTCGTTCCAAACGGCGACTGCGGCATCTGCCACCATTCGTCCCATAAACTCACTGTGCTCGTAACGTCCGCCGTGGAGACGCTCCTCCCTCGGCTTGAAGTAATCGTTGTGGTTGGAGTCACCCTGACAGCCCGTGAAGAAGAGGCAGGACGTGCCCGCGATGTCCTCCTCGACAAAGCGGCGGGCAAAGCCCGGCCAGTCGGCAGACCATTTGGTGCCTCCGATGACGTCGGGATGGGTCGAGAAGTTGAGGATCGCAATATCGTTTTTGTCTTTTCTCGCAAAACGAACGAGCCGCACCGTGTTGTCGGCTTCGGCACATCGACCCGTCAGCGTAAATTTCGAGCCCGGGTTGGTGACAACGCCCGCCTCCTTCGTAAAATAGCGGCGCACGAAGGCGATCGGCTCTGCCACGTCACGGGCGGCTACCGACATCTCCGTATCGGCTCTGTCATCGAGCGCCATCACGGCGGCATCCGCAAAGCGGCGGTATACGACGTCGATAAAGGTCTTGTCACGCAGCGCGGTCTCGCGCGTAGCCGGGTCGGAAAGGCAGGGGCTCGTGTGCTGATGCAGCGCGGCGATCAGAATATGATCGGTCGGCACACCCGTCCGCTCGCAGATCATCTCGCGGATCTTGGCGCATTGATCCATCTTGATGCCGATGTAGTCGGCAGCCATGAGAAGAACCGTCTCCCCGCCGACTGTCAGCGCGACGGCGTTGAGGTAGAGGGGGTCGAGCGTACCGTCGGCAAGACGGCGCTCATAATAGCCCGAAAGATCGTTTCCGAAGGGCGGAGTGATATCAACTCTTGCAAATCCTGCTTGTAACATGGCAAATCTCCTTGTTAAAGGTTTATGTATTAACTTTATTATACAATATCGTCTGCAATTTGTCAATCTGTTTCTCGAGTTGTTTCATAGAAATACGAGATCTTAACTGAATTATTTAACAGTTATTATTACGAGTTTGTAGGGGAGGGCGGCCACTTTGGTTTGTTGTTGCATTATTTGCAGTTCGACCTTGAAAAACAAAACAGAATGTGCTATAATAAATGCAAGATCCCAAATGTAAAACAACAGCAAAAAGGAGATGTAAATATGAAAACCACCAACTCCATTCGCTTGATGACAAGCAACGTTTTGGGAAATTGGCGAGATGGCTTTATCGAAAACCGCGATGACGTAATGGCGGAGATCTATCTTGACATTTGCCCCGACGTGATCGCACTGCAGGAATTTTCCGCACGCTATCGGGGCGAGGAAAACGATCTTTTGTCGCTTGTTGCGCCCAAATACGAGGAGATCCTCACTCCGGTGCTCAACCGTAGCCACAACAACTCTACACCTCTTCTTTATAATACGGATCGCGTCAAGGTGCTCGACCGTGGCTACTACTTTTTCTCGGACGGCATTTGCGACAACTCTAAGTCGCTTTCCTGGGCGGCGTTTGAGACGATCGACGGGGGCAAACGCTTTGTTTACGCATCAACGCATTTTATCCACACCTCCGAGGACGGACGCGTTATTGATGGGGAGCAGGCAAAGCTCTTGTGTGATGGGCTTGCGGACTTTTATAAGTGTCCCGTGATGATCGGCGGCGACTTTAACAGCAACCGTATGTCGCGCTCCTATGCCAACCTGATCTCACTCGGATTTGTCGATCTATACGAAAAAGCACCCAATCCTCCTACCGTCAAGTCCTACCATCCTTACCCCGTTCTGGATGAAGTTACGCACCTCTACGTGCCAAATCCGGCTCCGATCGTTGGAGACTTTAACAATTCCATTGATCACATCTTCTATTACGGTACGCCCGAGCAGCTGCCAACGGTAGAGCATTTTGACATCCTCACGGATGTACGCTCGCAGATTGCGAGCGATCACTGCCCCGTTTTTGTCGATCTGGTACTTCAATAGAGTGACAAGAATATGTTTGCAACCTTTCCGCAAACAATCCCTCCCGCCTATTCGCTTGGGCGGGATTTTTTGATATAATAAAACTATCAACGAGATTTCCACTTTATCATCCAAATCGAGTCTTTGGGAAGTGAGAAATTCCACGAAAGCTCCACGTTTTTTGTGGAAATCGAGGCAAAAGTGCAAAAAGAAGAGCAATCTTTCGATCGCTCTTCGTGTGTTGATAAGTATGTAAAAGCTTTATTTTACAAGGCTTTTCGTCTTATTTGAAGTATCTCTTGAGAAGACCCTCGAGGGCTCTGCCGTGTCGGGCTTCGTCGCGTGCAAAGTGTGTTCGGCACGATGTTGTGTGTGAACTAAAAGCCTTGCGGTTCAACACTTTTGAACTGACGGACGCCTCCAATCGGAGGTTTGAAAATTTGGAGATCTCCACTCAAATTCCAATATATAAGGAGAAATAATATGTCAAAAACATCGGGAGTATTTCAACTGTCAAACGGCGCGTGGGGTTTCAGATAGGCCTATGCACGTGTATCAACACCACATCAAAAACTTGAACGTCAGATCACCAATATCTTGAATCTTTATCCTAAAGCTCAGATCTTTAGAGAGCACTTTACCGGCGCCACTCAGTCGAGGCCTATATGGGATAAGCTCATCAACTTAGCTCAATCAGGCGATACCATTGTCTTCGACTCGGTTTCCAAAATGTCAAGAAATGCGGCTGAAGGATTCGAAGACTACAAGAAGCTCTACGAGATGGGTATTTCACTTATCTTCCTAAACGAGCCGCTAATTAATACTTCTGTTTATGAGAATTCAAAGAGCAACTTATTGAGCATCAACATAGAAACCGGCAATCAAGCTGTTGACGACTTTTTCAAAGGCAACTTTCAGGTTATAAACAACCTTCTTATGGCATTAGCCAAGGAACAGATCAAAGCAGCATTTGAGCAGTCTGAAAAAGAAGTCAATGACCTACATACACGTATCAGCCAAGGCATGCGTGAAGCAAAAAAACAAGGGAGCCCATATAGGACTCCCTAAAGGTACAAGCCTCACGACCAAAAAATCCATCGACTGCAAAGCCATTATCCAGAAGCACTCCAAAGACTTCGGCGGCTCACTCGAAGATCCGGATGTTATTAAGCTTTGTGGTTGTTCGAGAAATAGTTATTATAAATACAAGCGAGAAATCAAAAGTACTATCAATTAATTTTTCTCTTAGATCGAGAAATCCCTTTATGCCGCCGCATTAGCATTAATTTGATTGATGATATTTCTTATTCCAAGCCAGACAGAAACATCGGTAAAGACCTCGACGATACTTCCTCTGTCGGTAAAAGGCGGCTCCTGGAGCACCGACATATCCTTCATAACACCGTTTCGAACAATGTATTCGATAATTTGATTTACGAAATAGATCTGACTTGAATCAAGGCTTACGCTGTTAAGATAATCCGCGAATGCGGCTTTGGCTGCCGACATATCAAGACCGACGATCTCACGGACGAACTCGCCAAGAGGCTTTTGACCGTATTCGGCTTCATAATCCTTCTTACTGCCAACCTCACTCCACAGAATCTGCTCCAACGCCTTAACATCGTCCGCGTTGAGCGGCACGTTGCTCTTTAACTTTGCAATTGCTACTTCATCCTGATGCTGACGGATATAGAATTCTGCCTTCGCCTTGTAATTCTTAAGATCGTCACTATCAAGATCGGATTCGTGCCAATCCGTTGCAAGAATTTCGTCATCAAAATTAGTGATATACTTTACGCTTACTCTTGGGATATACTTCATCAAATTGCGAAGATTCTCACGAATATGCTCGAATTCATTGATCCCCGCTCTCTCAAGATAATCGGTGTGCAGAATCTTGTTAATCAATTCCGACTGCACCATGATTTCGGGAATATTCGCAACACCTGCAATGCCGTTGACCTTTTTGAGCAGATCGGTACGTGCGCGAGAATACTTCTTGCCGGCAAGATATGCAAGCTCAATTCCATACATCAAAGCGTCAAAGCGAACAGCGGATGCTTCATCCTCGTCGGGTGTGATCAGCGGAGCAAGTTCTTCCGCCATCAATAAAGTATCTTCATAGGTAAGCGAATTGTAATTATCGGGGGTCGCATACTGCTCCACGTAGCGCAAATGCTGGCGAACAGCGAAGTTTTCCTTGTTAAGTTCACGCACCTTGCGCACCATATCATCAACCAAAGACTTACGGAAAGCAATCAGCTCGGTTGTCTGATATGCAAGATCCTGTAGCTTAAACGCGATCTGTGCTTTGAGCTTAAAGATAGCTCCTTGCAGGGCAATTTGATTTACCGTAGGTCTGCCGTTGTTCATACGGAAGAACTCAAAGTTTCCGCAGAAATCGAAGATGTAGAACTTGTCCTTATCCTTGCCGTCCATAAGCCCATCGCAACGACGAGTTCCACGACCGATCATCTGCCAGAACTTTGCCTTACTCATCACCTTCTTGAAGAACACGAGGTTCAGCACCTCGGGTACGTCGATACCTGTGTCAAGCATATCGACAGAAATAGCGATCTGAGGTAATTTCCCCGGATCGGAAAACTCATCGATCGCACTCTGCGCATAGGTCATATAGTTGTCAATAACCTTGGTGTATCCAGGCAGATTGGGATATTCTTTGCCAAATATCTCGTGAATCTTTTCAGCATGCTCGTGGTTCTTGGCAAAGATGATCGTCTTTCCGAGCTTTTCGCCGTAGTCGATGCGAAGACCGTCTTGCATCAAGATATGAAGCACCTGACGAATGGTATCCTCGTTGAACACCCACTCGTTAATCGCAGAAGAAGCAATACTTTCGGGCAACTCGCCATTCTCGTCCTCAAACGTATCCTCGTATGCCATTTTATCTTCTTCCGACAGGTCATCATACACGATACCTTGCTCGATGAATTTCAGCTTGCTCTCGACAGACATAAAATCAACAAGAAATCCATCGGTAACCGCCTGAGAAAGCTCGTAGGCATATGTCGGTACGTTGGTTTCGAGTTCAAATATATCATAGGTATTCTTGTCGATTTCGTCTTTAGGCGTGGCGGTAAGACCAACCAAGGGAGCATCAAAATAATTGAAAATGTCCTTGTTTTTGTTATAGATAGAGCGGTGCGCTTCGTCCACGATGACAAGATCAACATGCCCAACGGTAAACAGCTTTTTC